>JBCBQE010000734.1:0-3860 GCA_039820385.1 Cyanobacteria bacterium J06635_10 | reverse complement strand
GTCCGGGGAGAATCACAAGAGCTAATCAACGATTCAGTGTCTAAAATCATTGAAGAACTTGAGCACATAGGCGAACAGTCTCTTATTATAGACGACTCAATTTCAGATATCTTGAGTCATCAAGCTCGCAAGAGTGACGTATTGCTGAGTACCAAATCCTGCGAAGCTTTTGGCAAGTCAGGATTTTGGGATGATACTACCAAACAATACAAAGTGACTGTCCTGTCCAATGGCAGCGACTACTGGAAAAAGCTCAAGGAGTCTAGCTTTTGGTGATTTCGGGTTTAGATTTTGCTCATTAGAAAGGTCTTTCTAATGAGCCCAAGCGCTCTAAAAAGTTGACCTATAGGAAACCCCAACTAAACCTGGTTGGGGTTCCAGATTCATATGTAGCATTTCGACAGTTTATTTGGGTGTGCCAGTCTCATCAAAAGAGGGACTCAGAAATACCCCCGCGCAGACACTGATAGCATCCATGATTTACTCGGCTACTGATAAGTCTAAAAAGCCCTTAGTAGCTGTTAAAACTTAACGACTCTGGACTGAAAGCCCAGAGGTTATAGGAGGGGCTGAAAGTCCCGGCTTCCGAACATGTTCGGAAGAACTGAGAAAGATAAATCCGGAATTGAGAGTGCTAAAGCCTTGCACTGAAAATGCATAGTTTGGACATACAGCTTCTGAATCGCCAGTGCTATAGCTCTTTGAAACATGAGCTTGTTTTTTAACAAGCCCTTAGCATAGGGCCAGGGGGCCTTCAGAATAAAGACTCTGTTTCGTCCTGCTAGTAACCACGCTATATTTAACCGCTCAAGGTTTAGAAGTGGTTGAAACCGGAGACCGACCGCAGGTCGATGTGCACTGGCTGCGCGGCAATAGCTTCTTTCGCATTGGCTGGGACTGGATTCGTCGGGCTCTGATTGAACCACGGCAAGTGACAAAAGTGTGAGATGGGAAAGCCCAGCAATTGGTGCGATTCCCACCTAAAGGCACGCCTCTCAAATCCTGAGCGCCGCGACCGCAACCGCCAATCAACGGCGGTATGTAACATGAAACCTTTGTGAAATCGTTTGTACTATTTAACGAGGTTTCAACGTTTCCCACACTTTTTTCGCTCTCCACCTGCTTCGTCCCAGAGCAGTCTTATACATAGCCAAAATTCGAGAGTATTAATGCTGGCTAAAACCGTGTCAGCTTAGACTATGAGGCGATGTTGGCTCTCAGCACTGGCAGCTGATAATGATGAAGTGTCTGAAGATTCGCCCTTTTTAGCAGGAAGATGATTTGTCACATCCTGTTGCTTCAACCTACTAGTACAGCAACCCGGCACCCAAACTTCTCCAGGCTTATGTGTGCAGGTTACTTGACTTTGGTTAACTTGAACTCTAGCCATGTCAGTCATTCTCCTAAAGAAGAAATAAATCTACGTAGAGAGTATAGGACAAAAGCCAGTAAGCGGCAATATGCGGCATTAAACGGCAACCAGCGGCACGCTGGTTTGCCTAATTCTCAATCAATGCCCCAGAATGCCCATATCAAAAAGCTTTTGGCTCACATGGCATTACTGTATAGCAGGATGATCTTTGCAAAAGCTCACAACGGCTTTCAAAGCTTTAACAATTAGTTCATAGTCTGTAAGCTGGCAGCGTAGCTTAAATCAGATCAACCATTAGGTTGCGATCACATAGAGCGTGGGTAAGCAGTAACCCTCGGCAAAATACGAGACTCAACCACTATGGACTTTCAGTTCATAGGTTCTGGGAGGGACTGAAAGTCCCGGCTTCCGAACATGTTCGGAAGAACTGAGAAAAGATAAATCTGAAATTGAGGGTGCTAAAGCCTTGCACTGAAAGTGCATAGTTTCTACTAGCGTGTGAGACCATGAAACATTACCTATACTTACCGGAATGCCGCAATACAGGCAAACACCACAATCTCCTACAGGATCTGGCCTCGGCTTAAAGCGTGTTAGCTATCCAAAAACTCCTGCTAGTTTTTCTTTGAGATTAGCAGGAAGAAGCTCCGAAGGAATATGCTCTATGGGCAACAAGAGATGATCAATAATTTGATTTCTGAGATTCTTCGAGACATAACTGTCTCGGCGAATACACTCTAAAAGCAAGTTGTTGGCATAGAGATACTGTTCCAGGCTTTTTGCATCTTCCTCAGAAAAAGTAAGCTCATATCCCATACCCAAATATCTAATCATCAGATCTTGCAACTTGCTTGCCCAGGCTTTCCAAATTAAACTGTCGTCAAACCTATCTGGAAGATGTTGCGTCATGGTTCCTAGCTCTACGGCAAGTTCCGTGTAGCTGAGTTCTTCAGCAATGGCGATGATTGAGGCCAGCTCTTTAGGAATGTCAAAATCCTGATCAAATCCTAGGTAGTTTTGCGTGTACTGGCTGAATCCAGCCAGGCCAGATTCCCGATAGGAGTCAAAGTTATCAGCAAAAGCATGAATGACGGCCAATCCCAGGTCAATTCTACATTTGGGTTTTCGAAGTATAATTTTATCTCTTTCGAGATTTATTTCACGCAGCTCTACCGAAAGTTGGTGGGCAAAAACGTGCTCAACCTCAATTTGGTTGTTAATGTAGAAGTCAATCTCAAGATCTACGGCCAGATATCCTGCCCGCCAGGAACTTGACGATACTCCGGATAATGCTGTTATTCTGTCTAGCCACCTAAGCATTTTCTGAAGCGGCTCGCTCTTCACAAGCACGTTTGTTTGATAAAGCATTAACTTGAAAAATTCATCGGCCTTAGAAAGCCTTTCAGAAAGCATGAAGAAGACTTCTCGCCATGTACAATCAACCAGATGCTTTTCAATAACATTTTGAATAATATTAAAGTCTCTTTCTTCAAGAATATACTGGGCGACAAAAAATTCCTGGAATGCCAGGTGTGAAAATGAATAAATGCCACGGGCGGCTTTGGTCAGCAGACCATGATTAGATTCAATCGCTTTCAAGACCTCCTTACTATCCAGATCAATGCTTTCTGGCTCAACACCAGGCACATTTTCAATAAATTGGCGAATAGCCGCTTCCAGTTCCCACTGCTTCCAAAAATACTTCTTAGGCTCCTGGTCAAGGGCACGAAAAGCAATCTCACCTAGCATGTTAATCTTACGTTGCCGCGATAATTTGTTGCCAAATACCTTTTGATCTCTTGGTATGCGGCGGCTGGCATCCCATTTACGCAGAAGTAAATCGACCGAATCCTCATACAGCGAATATCGTCCCTGAGGAAATTCGTAACTTTCCTTGAATATCCAGCACAACATTGTCAGTATCAGCGGGCTTGCCGTAAGTTCTTTGATCGCATTGTTTTCTTCCAGTCTTCCAGAAAACTTAACGCCTACATCTGGCTCATCCCTAAACCAGTTCGTGATAAATATCTCAACTTGATCCTTGTCAAAATCAGCCATTTCTACATCAATAAAATTTTGAAAAGCGTACTCGCAAGCACCGAAGCGACAAGTCACTAAAAAATAATTTTTTGAATATTGACCAGCAAGATCCGAAATGCTTTGACACACCCATTGCAAGTCTTCATCTATCATTTCATCCAAGCCATCAAGTAAAATCAGCAGCTGACCTTTTGAAAGCAGGCTTTTAACGATCTTTTCGGTTATAGAACTATGGCTTGAAAATTCATGCACAATTTCATCAACCAGTCCCGCCTTGTTTTTTCTCTCTGCATACTCCTTGAGACGAATATATACAGGCAATAGTTTGTCTTCTGGTAAATCCTGATCAACATGCAATGCAAGATATTTTAGAAAGCTTCTGTTGCTGGGTAATCCAGGTTCGGGCAAAACAACATTTCTAAAATATCTTGCATTGCATGTTGATCAG
>JBCBQE010000733.1:0-3865 GCA_039820385.1 Cyanobacteria bacterium J06635_10 | reverse complement strand
TATTTCAATCTCACGCTTTTAAGCGTGAGTCCCATCACGCCTCATGCCTTCTTCCTTCTGCCTTCTGAATTAACTGATGAAGGGAGTGATATCATATCTGGTTAAACACTTATCATATTTGTGTGGATCGGTAAGAGGTAAGAGGTAGGAGCTACCGAGGTGACTAAAGATATATTTCACACTTGGTTATATAGTAAGTAATCAAGCGGACTTGATATGAGGGAGAAATTTTTATAGGTAATCAATCGATTAGCAGGATAGGAGGTTCTTACAGTAAGAGTCAACTATTAGATTATAAGTTAAAATTTATATACTTTATACTCGCATACTTTCGACTATGGAACAATCGGTCAAAAGTAGAAAAAGATTGAGAGTTGGCATTAAGTGGTTGATTTGCTCGGTAATTATAACTATGATGGGTGGTGCTGGATGGTTATTTTTTCTGATTAATCAAAATAAAACTAATGATAAAGTGTCTTTACCTGTTGTTCCAGTGAAACAGGGAGACGTGGAAATAACTATTAGTGAGAGTGGAACCCTTGAATTGGGGGGACAACAGAAAATTAAATCCCCTACAGAAGTGGTAGTTGAACAAGTATTAGTCAAAATTGGCGATCGCGTTAATAAGGGTGATAAGTTAATAATTTTACGTAATAATAAGGGACAGAAAAATCTCGCAGAGCAAGATTTAAAGATTAAAAGCAAGGAATTAGCTCTCGCACGCAGTAAAGAGAAAGTTGTGGAAGCACGGGATAGATTAGCCAAAGCAGAGGAAGAATTACGTGAGTCCATCAAAAAATTTGATATAGAAAATCAACGACTCAAGATTATACGCGCTAGGGAAAAGGTGAGAGAAATTCACCGAAAAATACTAACATCAAAGCAACAATTAGAACAAAATAAAAAACGGCAACAAATCGATAATCAGAGACAACAATTAGCCTTGAAAAGAATACGAGAAAAAGTTGCAGAAGCGAAAAAAAGTTTGATTGGAGAACAGAATAAACTGAAAAATCAACAATTACTTGCATCTAAAGGTTTTATTGCTGGAGATGAATTACAAGCACAACAACAATCTGTTCGTGCTGCTTCCTCTAGCTTAAGAGATACTGAATTAGAGGTGAAAAATCAAATATTTGAATTACAACAAAAACGAATAGAACAAGAACAGGAAAGGGAAGAAAAACGTCAGAATTTACTTGCAACCCAGTCAGAATTACAAGAAGCAATGTTAACAATTGACAGCGAAACTAGTACATTAAAGCGCATGGAATTGGAACAAAAGCGTGCTACACCCGAACAAGAAAAACTCCTCAACGCACGCTCGGAACTAAAGGAAGCCATTGCTACAGTCAGGAACGAAAAAACAGAACTCCAGCGTTTAAAAGTCGAACGTAATGAGATTAATAAAGAGTTACAAAATAATATAGTTACAGCTCCAATGAATGCAAAAGTCCTGGACATGAAAGTAAAAAATGGGGATGGTTTGGAAACAGGGAAAGCATTATTAGTTTTAGGTAATCCAACCAAAGAATTAGTTAAACTGCAACTGTTAACTTTAGAAGCGGGGAAAGTCAAAGTCAATCAACCAGTACGGATAAAAACCATTGGCCCGAATGGGAAAAAATTTTCGGGACGTATCAAAAGCGTACATCCAATAGCAGTATCGGGTAGTGGTGAAAGTGATGGTGGAGGTTCCGGACAAAACAAAGTTCCCGCGACTGTAGAGTTAGACGAACCGAGCGGTAATATAATACCGGGTAGTAAAGTTAGTGTAGAAATAATTGTCGAACAACGCAAAAAAGTAATTGCTGTCAATATCGAAGCAATTCAACGTAGTGAAGAAAAACCCTTTGTATGGATAAAAGACGCACAAAATAAAGCCCAAAAACGTCCGGTTACTTTGGGTTTAGAAGGTGCTAATCAAGTAGAAGTAAAATCTGGTTTGAAGGTGGGAGAAAAAATCATTGTTCCTTTCGCAGATATGACCATTAAACCAGGAACACTTATAAATGAAAAGAAGAATGAGGAGTAATGAATTTAGAATTTAGAATTTAGAATTGTCTCCTGAGTAATGAATTAGTAGCTCACGGAGTTAATAATTTAGAATTTAGAATTGTTTCCTGAGTAATGAGTTCATTGTTCATTGTTCATTGTTAATTGATAATTGTTGATTATGCTTTCTCCAAAAGATTTAATCATCCTTAGTTGTAAATCATTAATCGCTAATAAAGTGCGCTCCACATTAACTACTTTGGGGGTTTTTATGGGGGTTACTGCTGTAAATGCGACTTTACAAGTTGGTGATATTAGTCGTGCAATTTTAGCGCGAGAATTAAGTAAAATAGGAACACCTAGAGTACAAATACAAATCCCTACTTGGTCTAACCAGGGAAGAAATGCCAATTTGACAGATATGAATTATTTAAAACGTAATATTCAGAATATTATTGCTATCAGTGGAATTAATAATTTACCTGGAGATAATAAAGTATATTTTCAAGGAGAGTCAGCGGAACCAAGGATATTAGCAGTGACTGAAGATTACCTACGAACTACTGGGAAAAAATTATTAAAAGGTCGGTTTTTGAATTCCAAAGATTTTATACAATATCGAACAGTAATTGTCATTGATAAATTTTTAGCAGATACATTATTTAAAAATAAAAATCCTCTAGGACAGCAGTTATTGAATGATGGCAAACTTTATTCAGTTATAGGAGTGATTGATAGTAAAATGAATTTTGAACAGCCAACAGGAGCTGTATTAGTACCAATTTCAAGATATAGCGTAACAACGGGAACAGAAAGTATTGAGTCAATTTCAATTCGTCCCAAAAATCCAGAAAAAATGCAAGAATTAAAAGTTGTAGCTGAAAAATTATTAAAACAACGTCTACCCAATGCAGAATTCTACGTTTACAGCAATATTGAGGGTATCAAAGCAGCGCAACAAATATTAGGAGTCGCTTCTCAAGCATTAACTCTTGTTGGTATGATTGCATTACTGATCGGTGGTGTTGGAATTACAAATATTACCATTGCCGCAGTTATCGAACGTACTTCAGAAATTGGTTTAAGAAGAGCAATTGGTGCAACAAAATATGAAATTTTATGGCAATTTATCCTCGAAGCTGCAATTTTAAGTTTATTAGGAGGAATCACTGCTGTTACCATAGTACATGGTGTTACAACTGTTGTTGCTCAAGTATTTAATTTACCCTATGAATTTGAAGTAAAAACTGTTAGTTTATCCCTTGGTTCGGCTTTACTTGTGGGAGTTGGTGCGGCTTTTCTCCCTTCTTTGCGTGCTAGTGAGTTAGATCCTGTAAAAGCATTGCGATAATCTTTGTTTCAAGTTGATTTATATGTATGATATCTATCTAAATAATTCTATTTTCTGAAAGAAATATAGCGGTTTTTGGTTGATTACAATATATTCATTTAGTCTTATATAAACTTCTCTCATAGTGGGGGCTAAGTAATTAATAATGATACCAATTCTGTATGAGGCTGCGCTTAATCGCCCTCACCCTGGAAGAGTGGGGCTACCTAAACAAAACCCACCGTAAGGTGGGCTGAATTCGGCGCATCTTTATAAAGAAATGGTATGAGTATTCATGAGTAGTAGGTAATAACTGCCATCTTTTCAATAGAGTTATATAGTAACTAATTAGCTGGACTTGATATCAATTAAGATAAAAAATAATAATTAATCTAAATTTTTACCCATATCATCAATTTAACTGATTAACTGAAAAATATGTAAAATAAATTATGTAAAATAAATATGGAAATCAATAAATTATTTCTATTATTGCTTCAAATTAATTTGATTCCTACTACCAGTTTATTAGTAATTTAT
>JBCBQE010000732.1:0-3865 GCA_039820385.1 Cyanobacteria bacterium J06635_10 | reverse complement strand
ATATGGTTCATAAGTTATGCTTGGAATCATCCGTAAGTAATAAACTCTCTCTAGGAAATTTCCCTATACTAATCGAAGGAATTGTATAGATGTCCAAGAGTGAAGAATCGACTTACTTAAAGTTATTCAGGATTCGCGTCTAATTGCTTTTAATGGTAAGTCCAGGGGGGAAAGTCTAATAATTGAGTATTAAAACAATGCAACAAAGCCGCTTGGTACCAAGGATGAAGCGGGTTTCTCTGCCCCATGGGCTGGGTTCCCCTCAGTAATGCAAAGTTTCTTCATTGACGTTGCAGGCCTGAAGTCGTCCAATTGTACAAAGCTGTAGTATTGTGCTGTGTCAAGTATCAGAGGGGTGAAAAGTCTATGAAACTACTGTTGGTATGTACTTCTGGGGGTCATTTTGCGACCATGAGGAGACTGGAGTCTTTTTGGTCAAATCATGAACGGGTATGGGTGACTGACTGGAAAAAAGATACAAAATTACTAGAGAAGCAAGAAAAAGTTGTTTGGTTGCCTTATCAGGCTCCTAGAGACATTTTGGCATTTTGGCAGAATATTCCTCGGGTTTTGAATATAGTCTATTCAGAACAACCGGACATAGTGATTTCAACAGGGGCTAGTATTGCGGTTGGTTTTGCATTTGCGGCCAAATTGTTTGGTAAGCGGTTTGTGTACGTGGAAAGTATCTCTCGCTCGGAAGAACTGAGTTTATCAGGAAAATTGGTTTATTTTTTGAGCGATGAATTCTATGTGCAGTGGCCTAAATTGTGCCATAAGTACCCAAAAGCAATTTTTAAAGGGTATGCTTAGAGGCTCTTGCCAAGGTATACAGTTCGCTATTGAAAAAAAATGATTACTGTTACACTCGGAACTATTCCCTTTTCTTTTGATAGAGCTATTGGTTGGTTAGACAGTCTTTTAGAAACTGGGGTAATTTCAGAAAGTGTTTTTGTGCAGCATGGGACAACTGATGTATCTGCGCTGGCGAAATACATGCACGTGGGAACCGCACCAATAGTCGAGTCAAGCTTGTTAAAGAAAAAAGTAGAAGAGTCTCGGTTGATAATATCCCATGCAGGGCAAGGTTCAACGCGAGGATTAGCAACTCAGGGGGCTTGTTTTGTTTTGCTACCGCGTTTAGCTTGTTATAAAGAGCATATAGACGATCATCAATTATGGTTTGCTCGGGATGTAGAGAAATTAGGGATATCTTACTGCACTAGTTTGGAAGATCTAAAGCTGGCAGTAAAATGTCCGCCACCTAGATTTAAAGGACAAATATTCGACGAGCCAAAATTAGCCGAGCATCTAATGCAGATATATCCAGCCTAATATGGAGAATGCGTTGAAAAATTTCGGCAAAGCTAAGCACATTATAACTCAAAAACAAGATTTAGAGATTTGGAGCAAGTGTTCATATGAATAGAATTGCCAAAATAGCAATGCGGTATTGGAAACTGCTCTTGGCTTGGAATGTTTTGGTGCTGGGGATAACTGCGGTTAACATCAAGATAACGCCCAAGGTTTGGAATAGCCAAGCACAGTTGATATTACCTAATGTTACTAGCGATAGTGATGCAGATTTGGGTAAATTGGGTAGTTTTAGAGACACGGGCGTAGTTTTTTCTCAACAGATTAACCCGTTGAATATCCTATCTTCCATCGCCACGAGCGATCATGTGATCGAGTCAGTATGGGAAAAAGATCCTGAAAAAGAAGAGTTTTCTCGATTGAGTAAGTACAAAAAGCTCTTTGAAGTTTCTCCCGAGAAGGAATCGACGGTGATATCCCTCAACGTTGAAGGTTCTAGCCCCCAATTAGCTAAACAGCGAGCAACTGCTATAATTGTAGCCTTTCGCGATCGTCTACAGGAATTACGGCTTGATGAAGCACAACAGCGATCGCAGTTTATGGAAAGGGAAGTTAAGCAAGCTTTAGATAAGTTGCTTGCTTCACAAAAATCTTTAAGTGCATTCAAGCAAAAATCAAATTTAGTCAACTCGGAGGAGCAGACAAAAGAGATTATTTCATCCATCAATACCTTAGATACGCAACAAGCCCAAGCAAGTGCTCAAGCAAAAGCGGCTGAAGCTAGGGTGAGAATGCTATCGACTCGTGTAGCATTGACTCCGGCAATAGCAGTTAATTCTGTAAGACTCAAAGAGAACAAGGAATATCAGTTAATTCGGGATAAATTAAGTGAAGTTGAAGTTGCATTGATAGAAGCGCGAGGTAAATTAACAACCAACCATCCTGAAGTACGGAATTTACAATATCAGCGCTCAGTTTTGGATAACCAACTCAAAAAATACATGGCTGATTCGACAACGAATGGAAGGGTTGTTGATAAAGCAATCGGCGAAAATACTGCGAGTCTATCCGAACAAATGATTTTGGCGGAAAGCGAAGCTGTAGGGATGCTCTCAAAAGTCGAGCAATTGGGAGTTCAGATTGATAAATTGAGACTTCGATTAAATTCTTTGCCGGAAAAACAAGCGAAATTACTCGAATTGCAAAGAAAATATGATATAGCCGAAGGAGTTTACACTGGAGTAGTTGCACAAGCCGAACAAGCTAAACTCAGTGCCTTCAGCGCTTATCCCAGCGTTCAAGTTTTAGCTGAGCCGATTGTGGATACTAAACCATCCGGTCCTAAGTTAAGATTAATGGTACTTGGGGCATTACTAGCTTCTGGTTTCGGTAGTGCTGCGATCGTGCTGTTTTTGGAAAATCGCAATCCCTTACTCAGCCCCAAAGATATTGTGCAAACCAATATTCCCGTACTTGCGAGCATTCCCTTAATGAAAAATATGAATGGGAGGTTAGACAGTAAGTTGGGAGGAGAAATCGAATGTCAACGATTAGCTTCTGCTATTAGCTTAATGCAGCTAGATACTGGGCGATTAATGATTGCTAGTGCCACTACAGGAGAAGGTAAAACTACAACTACTCTGGGGTTAGCGAATGCCTTGATAAATTTGGGTTTTAAAGTATTATTGGTTGACGGAGATTTTCGCAAAAGTGAACTTTCTCAGTTTTTAGGGCATCTACCTCAACAAAACTGGGATTCGCGATTTATGCAAATCAACATCCGTCAGAATCTGGATTTATTATCAGTTAACATCGCAGAAGATAAAATTGCCGAATTTGTTGCTCGTGGAGAATTTGAACAGCATCTTAATTACGTACAAGACAATGGAAATTATGATTATGTTTTGGTAGATAGTTCTCCAGTCACTTTAACACCAGAAGCAGCATTACTCGCAAAAGTAATATCAAAAGTTCTGTTTGTTGTTCGCGAGACATCCAGCCACCGTAACTATTTTTGCGACAGCATCGAACAATTGACGCGACACAAAGCAGAAATTGCTGGATTAGTAGTTAACGGTGTAGAAACAAGAGCGCAAGGTTATATGTACGGACAAAATATTGCCCAAGTACAGTAAATAAAGTAATTCATGAATCAACAACCAGGGTTAAAATCTGCTTCTAAAAAGATAGACTGCAGCCATAGCTTCCGAGACGGAATTTGGATTCGTTGGGAAAATCTAACGCGATCGGAAAAAGTCGTTTGCGCCTATATTACCTTAATTCCTTTGTGGTGGGTATGGGGTTGGAGATTTTATTTTGTCTTTTTAGTAGCGGGTATTTTTATTCATGAATGGCGCAACAAAAGAGAAATCCGCGCTTCTCCTCCGAGTAAGGCTGTCATCGGAATTATCTGTTACGGTTTCTATGTTTTAATCGTACGATATTTTTATGGAGAAGCTGAAGGTATACGACTCAATTTTAATGCCGTAATCGCACCTTGAATATACCACAGCAGTAAACCAAAACAAACTATGTTATTTAAAGGTGCGAT
>JBCBQE010000731.1:0-3865 GCA_039820385.1 Cyanobacteria bacterium J06635_10 | reverse complement strand
AGGTTATTTAGGTGGCTGGATTAAACAGCTTACTCCGCTTAGAAACAGATTTATTTTCAACCTAGAAATTTTAAAAAATGGCGCCAGCCGCACCTTCCGGTACGACTACTATGTTTCGACTTATACCCAGCTCTCAACCATGCGATGAAGCCCTGCTAAACTGAAGCGGGCAGCGCTCTTCCTGCATGATCATTAACCAGGCATTGACGGGCTATTAATAGCCAGAGATGAACAAAATTCACCGTTTCATTTCTTTAAAACGATTACTCATGATTCCTGCTTCATATATTCGAATTGCAGAATACAATCCGCTTAGGCAGGTTTAACAGACACGCTTGCATTGGCATACTGGCTACTGTTTGATCTGTCTATTGTAACACGCAGAATAGCCGCAACCATAAACTTCATGAGGATCTGTGATGATGCATACTTCCTCGGAAATTTCTTCCGCGGTTTTTTATAAGTACATTAGATTTTTTATACCCAATTAGTTTATAACTGTATGCGTTTCGCTCGTTTTTGGACTGAACCCAACGCCACACGTGCACGAGCTGTCCACGACCATGCAAAGCTATAATTACCTGAATATTATTTTATATAATAGACTATTGTAATTAATCAAGGTTGCGTAAGGTTAGCGCGTAGCGACGCATTAAATCGCATGTTCCACCATGTTGAATCCCTACGCATTAATTGGGATAGGTAGGCGTAAGCTTTCCCCCCCTTCAAACCGGACGTGCACCTTTCAGCGCATCCGGCTTTAGCACTTTCACATTGTGATAAAAATAAAACTCTAACTCATATTAAAATTAAATGGGCTTGAGGTTAAACGACTCAAGTAGTTTGAGGTTTGCACCTTCGTTATGGGTCACCGTCCTATGACAAATTTGGTGTAGAAGTACCAGGTTAACTAGGGACCATGAACCACCTTCGCTTAATGGCACAAGGTGGTGAAGCTCAATCGGCTCCCATGTCTCCAGGATACTCGTTTCACAAACAGGGCACATACCTTTATCCCTTTTTAACAAAGAATCTCGGATGCTCTTTCGACCCTTGGCCGACGAAGAGATCTTTCGGGATCGAGCTTCGAGCTTTTCCCTGTCTTCTTTTAAGTACGGCTTAAATCCCGTGGGGAATGTAGGAACAAACATATGGGTCACGGTGCTCACGTCCAGGAGGTACCTAACGGCGCCCTCTTCGGATTTATCGCACCAGTGATTAGATCTCCATTTAGATTTACCTATATACCTATCCCTAATCCATTCGACGTTCCGTCTGCTGTGCTTCTTTTGAGCCCACATCAGCATCCTTCTCCACATCCAGTTGCCGAAAGATTTAAAGAGCCTAGGACTATGTCTCGCAACCTTGAAGTAGTTAAACCAGCCTCGAAGTTTAGGGTTCAATTCTTTGATCACGCCAGCTATGGGTCTCCCCGAGGTAAGTACTGCCTTGACTTGCTGTTTGAGCTTGTTCACATTCTTTTTGCTTGGACGAACTACAAGTCTCTTAGTGGTCTTGTTTTTACGGCTTCGCATATTTAACCTAAGGTTTAACGGTTTCTTAGAGAACTCGAAACCAAGAAAGGTGAAGCTCTTGCCTGTACCAAGGTCAAGCACACTCGTTTTTTCGGGATGTAGTCGAAGACCTCTAGGTTCTAGGAATTCTCCTATGGAGGTCGTTACTGTATCAAGAATTTCTCTACTCGCCGCGGAGACGATGAAATCGTCCGCGAAACGAATGAGGTATACTTTAGTCCTTTGTCGACGTGGTACCATATGTTCTGTGCACCCTTTGACATAGGGTTCGATGCCGTTCAACGCTATATTGCTGAGAGTTGGCGAAATCACTCCACCTTGGGGGACTCCTAACTCTGTTGGTTCGCGAGTTCCGAAGGTATCTACCCCAGATCGTAACCAACTTTCCAGAACCTCCTTGTCGATGATGGGTACGTGCTCCATAAGCCAGGAGTGGTTTATTTTATCGAAGCATTTCTCTATATCTGCATCGAGAAGTTGGTTTGGGCTGTAGTCCTTCCCTAGGGTATCACGGATTTTTGCCATTGCCTCCCGGGCACCTCTGTATGGACGAAAGCCATAACTATTGTCATCGCTAACCTCCTCCACCAACGGGTCAATTGAATATAAATATACCGCTTGCATTGCCCTGTCCACGAGGGTAGGGATGCCAAGAGGTCGTTTTTCCGTCTTGCCTGGTTTGGGTATGAAAACCCGTTTCACTGGGCTGGCTTTATACTCAAGCAGATTTTGCGTTAGGTGTTGAAGTTCAGAGATGGCGGCGACTCTTTTTGCCGGATCGTCCCATTTAACTCCGTCTACGCCGGGGGTTCGTCCCCCTTTGTTGGATGTTACTCTTCTAACGGCGAGAGCTCTCGCCGAGAAGCTTGTAACAATGTTACGTTGCAAATCTTTTACTATTCTATTATTGTTTAACCTGTGGGCCTCCACAAGTTTATGCTGTAGATCTGCCAACTTTTGGTAGCAGGTTCCCCAGTCTATATCTTGGTAGTCTACCAACTTCTTATATTTAACGATATTCATAGTTAGCTATTTATAATCTATAAGTGGGACTCCGGGGCGCTGGCATCGTAATGTCCAGGTGGCGGAGTCACATATTAAGGTGTTCTCCAAGTCCTGTGTCGAAAGCACCGCGCGCAAGTCAGCACCCTTTCAGGTCGAGCATAACTCTATTCGACTCATTACAATTCGACATTCGCTTTTTGCGCAATCTTCTACCCTCTAGGCGATAGTCCATCTTACGAACGACCCTCCGTAGAGCCTATAGGGCTTACCAAGTTAAACCTTATACGCTTTCGTACATGCTTTTAGGTGACGCCTTTCTCGTTGTAGAGGAAGGCGTCAAAGCCAACTTTATCCCGGTGACCTGAGAGTTCAACGACGCCAACAATGAACGCCACCCAGATTGTCACTCCACACGTTTAACCGTGTGTCAAATTTTACGGAACCTCAAACGTTGGTTCACTCTCATTCTCCATGAGCATGCCCCCTTAGCTAGGTCTTCCCACCGATGATATCTGGAACACCACCCGCAGGCCAGTTCAGGGGTACGCAGAACTCTTTGCGAATCGTTTCTTGCTTTTCATCCATGATGCAAAAGCAAGGGCCGCATCGCATAAGGTATACTTGTCGCACATTGTTTCAATTTTAAGCTTGCGCTCGTACTATTGAGGCGGGCCTTTTACGCGTTTGCTTATCTGAACCCATAAGATCCAGCATAAAGGCCATCGTTGACTGGAATTAGACTGTTATAATAAGCGCCGAACTTCTTCGGTACTCTTACTTCAAAACCGTACGTGATAGTACCCCATCATACGGCTCCTCGCGCTGATTAAAATAAATATAAATGCTCCCAATTATAATAAATACGTGAATTATTCATAGATTTTTTTAGTCTAGTAATTTCTTGTATACCTTGTTCTGTGTAATGTTGTTTTTGAATCATTAAATCATCAACAGCACACCAATCTATATAATTTAACAATTTAGAGGTTAATAAAGGAAATCGATCTAAATAAGCTTTTGATTCAACCAGTTAATTATATAATTTAATTGATAAGCTTTTGGCGTTCTTAATTTACCGTTAACCAAAGTGGTAAAATATTTCAAGCCTTCAATTGAACGTATAGCCAAATAACACGCTGAACGCTTATGTTGAATATATATTGAACCAACATCATCATTGTTACAATTTTTGCTTATACATGCAAGCAACTTTTCGACGATTGGAGTTTCATTGACATGAAATGTAATCATTATTGTAGGTTTTCCAGTTTTTTTTCCTATAGCTACACTTCCGTCACCCTCCCATAATCCCGCTAAATAAGAAC
>JBCBQE010000730.1:0-3885 GCA_039820385.1 Cyanobacteria bacterium J06635_10 | reverse complement strand
GATTTAGGTGATAGTGATTCAAGTCAATCATTTGATGAAACACCTATTAGTGATGTTTCAGCTACTAGCGATGAACCCGAAATTGAATTAGAAAACGAAGCGGAAACAGAAGCTAATAATACAATAACTGAATCAAACTCAGAAGAAATACCTTCTGAGACAAACAATCAATCTCAACCTCGTCCAATCGATCCATTTGCTGAATTTCCTAGGTATATAGGTGAAATTCCTTATGTTTGTGGAGTACAAATCGCAAGAATAGACAGACGTACTCGACGTACATCTGATTCCTTAGATGAGGTTCAAGCTTATTTCGAGGAAAAGTTAGCAGATACAGATTTCCAAGTAGAAAAACTCACCGATGAACCTGATACAAAAGTTTATCGAGTTTCTAAAGGAAATCTAACTAAGTTCTTACAGCTTTTTGCAGTCAAAGAGCAGGGTACGATGATTCTTTTATCTTACCGGCGAGATGACTGTTATAGATTAAGTAGTAAGCAGCAAGAAGAGCCTAAAACTCAAGAATCACAAATAACTGAAGAAAATCCTACAACTGAAGAACAACAAATAACTGAAGAAAATCCTACAACTCAAGAATCACAAACAACTGAAGAAAATCCTACAACTGAAGAACAACAAATAACTGAAGAAGAGCCTACAACTGAAGAACAACAAATAACTGAAGAAGAGCCTACAACTCAAGAATCACAAATAACCGAAGAAAATACTACAACTGAAGAAGAGCCTACAACTGAAAAAGAACAAACAACTGAAGAAGAGCCTACAACTGAAGAAGAACAAGGATTTGATGCAAAATTCCGTCAACTTTTTACTGGACTGAATAGGACAGAAGAAGAGGATTTTGCAGAAATTTCCGAAGTAGAAATAATCTTTGATAAGGATACAAAAAACAGTCCTGAAGAATTAGCTTTGCTTGTGATAAAGAAGCTCAAGTCAGAGGGTTTTGAAGCATCTAAAGTCAAGGATGAAACTTCCGGAATTTTGTATAAAGTCAAAAAGGGCGAATTTACCAAATATATCTCTTTTGTCCCAACAAAATAAGACAAAAGAGCGATTATTATTGTAGTGAGAAATTCTCCTTCTTAATTTGCGATCGATCGTTCCTAATACTTCTTTACGGAAATAACTGAGTGAAGAACGTAATTCGTAATTAGTAATTATGGATTACGATTTTTTTGTAGTAATAATTATTAGTTAAAAGTAAACAGGAATAGGGAACCAGAAAAAATAAAATTGGACGGGCTTTCTCTGCCCATCCCACAAAAAGTTATTTATAACTTACTTTCCATACCCAATCCCTAATCTCCAATTACCTAAGCCTTAAACTGTTTTTCTAATAAATTCAGTAGAGTTTCTCTAGGAACTATTGAGGATAACTTAGTGATAAAGTGAGAAGCAATACCACCTACTACAACATTTGCTTGTCCTTCATCTAAAGCTTTCAGTGCTCTATCTACTACTTCTTCGGGAGTAGAAATACTCTTAGCATTACGTGCGAGTGCAGGAGGAAAGTTAGCTGCAACGAAAAAATTTGTTTCTGTAGGGCCTGGACAAACTGCTAAAACCCGTACTCCATATTGACGATTTTCTGCCCATAATGCTTCGCTAAAACTGCTAACAAAAGCTTTACTAGCGGCGTAAACTGAAAGATATGGTATTGGTTGGAATGCTGCAATTGACGACACATTTATAATGCTTCCCGAACCTCGTTCCCGCATTTGTGGTAAAAACTTGTGAGTTAAATCTACCAGCGCCACATTATTTAACTGCACCATTTTCACTTGGCGATCGCCATCGGTTTGAGAAAATTCACCATAGTCACCAAAACCTGCGTTATTAATCAGTAAATCAACGGTCAATCCTTGAGCTTGAGTAGCATCATACACTTCCCGAGCCGCCGCTGGTTGTGTTAAATCTTTTACAATAACATTTACTTGAATGTTGTATTGCTCCTGCAACTGTTTAGCAAGAGTATTGAGTTTATCTTCCGAACGAGCAACGATAATTAGATTCGTATTTCTTGCAGCAAGTTTCTCTGCAAAGCTTTTACCAATACCATTGGAAGCGCCAGTAATTAAAGCAGTTGCCATTTTGATTATTTTGTTAACTACCCTACAAATGTTAACAACACTTCGCCATTCTTTTTGAACTACTAAAAGTAAAAAGTTAAAGGTTAGAAGTGTAATAACTCCCAACTCCTAACTCCGCGAGCTCCTAACTCCGCGAGCTCCTAACTTACTTATCTGTGTAATTTTTTCACCATAAATGGGAATAGTAATAGTAAGAGTTAAAGGGTGTTTAGATGTACCGTCTTCATAATAAAGCATTTGAAATCTTACGTGCTGAGATTGAAACATGTAGCAGTAATGACAAGCAAGGAGCAAAAAAACAGCAAATTGTTCTCAAACGCTTGGAACAACTGCAATTGCAACCTGGAAAACGCGCAAAATTAGATGACTTGCGAGATGCTGTAGTAGATGTATTTCCTATCTTCAGTGAAACAGTTCTCAAAGAAGCAGCTAAAGCTAATCGCCATTCAAACATTTTTGGTAAATTCAAATATCTAACAATTGGTGTAACAACTCTAGCGGGAGTGATGGTAGTACTTAATTTACCGCATCCAAAAATTCGCTGGTTTATTGCCAGAACAGCACCAGTATTACTTATACCATCTCACATGAATATGGATTTTCACTATTGGGGAGCGAAAAATGCCGTTCAACAAGCAGAAAGTTTGCTGAAATCTGCTGCGAGTTTTACCGATATTAAACAAGTAGAAGAAAAAACCGAAGAAGCCGAACGACATCTGAGTAGCATTCCAGTTTGGTTTATAGGATATTATCCGGAATCTTATTGTCAAAGATTTAGCTGTAGTTGGAATTTTAGTTTTGAAGAATTTGAAAAAGTTCGTACCTTAACAACACAAGTGGAAACAAAAACATTTACAGAAAAGCAGGCTTTTGTACTTTTAGTAGAAGCAGAACAAGCTTATAACGGTGCAAGGAGAGAATTAAGTATAGCAAAGACTCAGAAGCAGAAAAAGCTAGCAATTGTTTCAATGGAAGCGGCTATTAAAACTATAGAAGAAATTCCTCCAGAAACATTAGCACATCAACAAGCACAAAGAAAAATAACAAAATTTAAGCGTTATTACGAGAAAGTCGCTCAACATAAATAGGATTTTATCAAATTTTTATGACGCGATCGCATTTTATACTTAACACTCAAATCCAAAATTTACATCAACCATAAAATCATGTATCGTCTTAATAATTCCGCTTTCAACATTTTGCGTTATGAATTGGTGAATTGCGGTTCTGATAATGAGATTGGTAGAATCGAAAGGCAATTTGTAACTAAGCGTTTAAAAAAACTCCGTCGAGAAAAAGGCTCTCCTGCAACTTTAGATGAATTGCGCGATGCAGTTATTGATGTATTTCCAGAATTTAACGAAAAGATTCTCAAGAAAGCCGCAAAAGCCAATCAACCGCCGGGTATTTTCAGTAAATTAAAATGGGTGGCAATATCTGTAACTAGTATTTGCGGTACGGTATGGTTAGTTAATTTACCATTCCCCATGATTCGCAAACCTGTAGCACAAAAAGCACCATTATTACTTTTACCTTCTTACATCAGCATGGATAATGGTTATCGCGGTGCAATCAATGCCACAGAGCAAGCAGATATTTTGGTAAATAAAGCTACTAGCATCGCCGATATTAAACGAGGTGGCGAAAAAGTTAAACTAGCACAACAAAATTTAGATAATTTACCAGTTTGGTTTTTGGGCTATTATCCTCAAGCTTATTGCGGTTTATTTGGGTGTACTTGGAAATTTACCTTAGATGAATTTGAAACAGCACG
>JBCBQE010000729.1:0-3895 GCA_039820385.1 Cyanobacteria bacterium J06635_10 | reverse complement strand
AACTTGCTCTGAAGATGGAGCCAGAAATACTCGAAGAACAAGTTTCAAGTTTTCTAATGCAGAATTTACTTGTTCAAGAAGAGCATTACAACAAGCTTTACCGTAGATAGCCCAAGCATAATTGGCATCATATTCTAATGCTTTATCAAAGCTTTCAATTGCCTCCTGATAATTTTTTAAACCAGTGAAAGCGCATCCTCGTGTCTCATAAACTGGTGCTAAATCTTTTCTGTCGGGTATTGCTATTCCTGCTTTCTCAGCTTTGTGGTAGCACTCAATTGCATTTTCAAAAGGCACAAGCGCATCTTGATATCTTTCTAAATCAGTCAATAGAAAAGCTAAATTTTTGAAGCCCGTATATCTATCAAAATCATCAGCAGCGTAATTATCTGCTTCCTTAAAGGCGGCGATCGCATCATCAAATCTTTCTAAGCCCCAAAAACAATTTGCTTTAGTATTAAGAGCTACAAAATATTCCGAAAAATCGGGATTTATTTCTAAAGATTGTTCAATATTCTCCAATGCAACTTCACAATTACCATCATAATTTTGTAGAATGCCCTTATATAAAGGTATCAAAGCTTTAAATTTAGTGTTTGATTGAAGCCGCTCGAAATCAGATTCTTCCTCGACTGAATTTACTAAACTTTCTTTAAATTCAAGTGCCTTTTGCAAATTTTCTAATGCTGAATTATCTTGCTCTAGTAAAGCATAACAACGCGCTCTTAAATAAGAAGCATCAGCAATCTCACTAAAATCAAGTTTTAACTCAAAAGCTTGATTCATGGTTTGGATTGCTTCTTTATATTGTTTTGAATTATATTGCTCCGAACCTTTAACAAGTAATTCTTCTACTGTTATTGTTGTGGTTAATTCCCTACTTTTAGTTGATTGATTCTCTCCCAATGATTCAACCTGTTTTTGTGTTTGCAATTCTTCAACTTGCTTTTGTAACGTTTTAATTGCTTCGATTAAAACGGGAACGAATTTCTCATATTTAACTAATGCAGATTGCCCGTCAACAGAATGTAATAATTCTGGCAATACTTCCCCGACTTTTTCAGCGGATAACCCTATTTCTCGTTTTTCTCCCAAAGCTTTATCTTGCCAAGAGAAAGATACTCCTTCTAATGCCATGACTTTATCTAAAGCATTCTCAATTGGGGTAACATTCTCTGCTAAACTCAGGTCAGAAAAATTATTCGTAGGTTTCCATACTACTTGCTCTGCTTGATAAATTGCTAGATTAATTGATTCACCATCATTACTAGCATTAACACTCAATTTTGCTTTATCAGATTTACCTTGAAACCAAGCAATTGGTCCAACACCCAGTTGTTTTACTCTGAATGCTCTACCAGAACCATCATCTTCTATGTATGTACATGAAGCATTACCATCAGTTTGAGCACGAATTTCCAGAGCATTATTCTCACCTTTCACTCCTTGAATTGTAACTCCTTCACCGTTACCTTCTGCTTTAAAATAAGCTATCCTACCACTACCTTCTTGTTTAATTGAAAGAACTGTTCCTGAACCATTGTTTTCTACTGCTGCTGTTGTATATTCTGTTTGATTATTATAAATATTAAGGGCATCATGTTTTCCACTAACACCTGTTATCCTAACTCCAGAACCTCCTTCAAACCAAGCTGCACATCCCGTTCCTTCTTGTTTACCATAAACAGCTACGCCAGAACCATTATTTATTACTCTTAATGTTGGATATTCTGTTTGATTATTATAAATATTAAGTGCATTATTCTTGCCACTAACATTGTATATATCAACTCCAGAACCACCTACAAAGGCAGCGACATTCTTGTTTGATGACTGTTGCTCAAAATAGGCAAGTGCTGCTCCTGTGACGTTGCCTTTTACATAGAGTGCGTTATATCTACTATCATCTTGGTGAATCGAAACAGAATCAAAATTTCTATCAGGTTTTCCCATTTTTATTACCTCACTTTACTGTTTGATTTTTAGTTTATAAAACAAGCTGATGGGGAGCATCCCAATTTTGAACGAATATTTTACCCGACACCCTAGAAGGGTGCGGCTACACAAACAAAGCCCACCTGTGTGGGCTATGAGGTTTTTTAGCCCACGCAGGTGGGCTTAGTAATACTAGCCCCAGGCTTCTAGCCTGTGGGCTTTTTGCGAATTTGGGATGCTCCCCTTAATTCTTCATTCTTCCTTCTTTTCACACCCAACCCTTGACTTCTGCATCAGTTAGTGTTCTTTCTAATTTCACATATTCATTCTGAGCAGCTAATTTTATATGCTTCATCATCACTGCTTCTCCGGCATCGGCTGCAATAAAAGCTGCATTTAAGGCTATGTTGCGAATATTTCCACCCGCGACGTTTAGCCGCGCTAATTTAGGATAATCGAGTTCTTTTGTGGGGGTATCCTTGGGAAAAATGCGTCTCCATATTTCCTGACGCTGCTTGGCATCGGGAAAGGAATATTTGACAATAAAACGGATGCGACGCAGAAATGCGGTATCAATTGAGTCTTTTAGATTAGTAGTAAGAATAGCTAAACCTTGGTATTCTTCCATACGCTGCAATAAGTAACTGACCTCCATATTGGCATAGCGATCGCGTGCGTCTTTGACATCGGAGCGTTTACCAAATAAAGCATCAGCTTCATCAAATAATAGTATTGCTCCTCCACCTTCGGCAGCATCAAAAATCCGCCGCAGATTCTTTTCTGTTTCACCAATGTATTTACTGACAACAGTACTTAAATCGATACGGTATACATCTAACTGCAACTCATGGGCTAAAACCTCCGCTGACATAGTTTTACCAGTACCGCTGACACCAGCAAACAAAGCACTAATCCCCAAACCGCGCTTTCCTTTACCAGCAAATCCCCACTTCTCATAAACTTGAATCCGTTGACGAATATGAGCCGCTATACTTTGCAAAGTTTGCATCTGCACCTCACCCAAAACTAAATCATCCCAAGTCGCACTAGCTTTAATCCGTTGCGCTAATTCATCTAACTTAGGTTGCGCTTGAGTTCGGCAGCTGTTCCATAAAAGGTTGGAAAAAGAATGGGAGGGGGAAGAGGGGGTAGAGGGGGTAGAGGGGGAAGAATGGGGAGAGGGGGTAGAGGGGGGAGAGGAGCCACTGCGTTGGGCGGGTTCCCCGACTTGTAGCAAGTGGCGTGGGGTAGAGATAATCTCAATATTCCCCATGCCCACAGCCTTAACATAAGCACTATAAATATCGGGTGCGGTGAGGTTGAATTGGGATACGAGATTGTCTACTAAACCGTTACCTACAGCTTTCTCACCTAATACTTGTTTCCAGATTGTTCGCTGTTCGTTGGTGGTGGGTTTTTCAACATCGTATGTTAGCATCGTCTGCTGTTTGGCTGATAATCGATCGCTAGTGGCGATAATCAAAGGGCTGGTAATTGATTCGATCAAATATTCAATTTTATTTAATTGCCCTGTATCGCTTGTATTGATATCGCATTTCACTAGCGCTATAGATTTATTCAAAACTGTTTCTCTTTCCCATCGTTTTAGCAGTTGATAAAGTTCATGGGGATTATTTGGTAGGTTGCTCGCTGCTAAAACATACAAGTTAAATCCCAGTTGAGCGCAAACCGTTTGTGCGATCGCTCTTTTGCTGCCAACATTACTACCGCATAACTGAATTATTGGTAAAATCCCCGATGTATGCTGCCAAGTGGCTGTAATTTCTCCTGCGAGTTGTCGATGAGAATCCACCATCATGGGAATATCTTCTGTTCCTAATGGTTCAAATATACTGATGAGACTTTCATCTAGATGAGGACAACCCATCAAATAATGCAATATCTGTTCATCAATTCTTAAAGGTGCGTTAACCAAAGTATTACTTGCACCAACTTCAAT
>JBCBQE010000728.1:0-3898 GCA_039820385.1 Cyanobacteria bacterium J06635_10 | reverse complement strand
GTGAACAGTGAGCAGTGAACAGTGAGCAGTGAACAGTGAGCAGTGAACAGTGAGCAGTGAACAGTGAGCAGTGAACAGTGAACAGTGAACAGTGAGCAGTGAACAGTGAGCATTTATTAATTTTGAATTCCTAACTCCTAACTCCTAACTCCTTATTCTCCCCCTCTTCCCATCGCGAAAAATAAAGACGTAGCAGTGCTACGCCAAGAGAAATAAATGAAAAATGAATTATTGCGGTGTTTTCTGTAATGTGGGTTCTTCTTCTGGAAGAATTGCTCCTGTTACTGGACAAACTTGGATGCAAATACCGCAGTCAATACAGGTATTAAAATCAATCCAATACCAATCGGTTCCTTTAACATTTTTTCCAGGCCCCTCATGAATGCAAGCTACTGGGCAAGCGCTTACGCAATCCGCTACACCTTCACAAACATCAGTAACAATTGTGTGTGCCATGTTTCCCCTCTCTTATCAGTGAACAGTGAACAGTTAACAGTGAACAGTTAACAGCGAGCAATAATAACTAGCATTCATCCATATCTCTACTTATAAAGATGATCTAGCCAGCGCATTGCGACATCGCTCACGCGGCTTAGGGTGTAGTTTATCAGCCTTCGGTAATGGTTATAAATTGTCTGCTTTTTAATTTTGACAATTTTAATTACCACTGTAAAGCTTCAACTGCTCACCGCTCACTGCTCACTCCTCACCGCTCACTGCTCACTGCTCACTGTTAACTGCTCACTGCTCACTGTTAACTGTTAACTGACTCAATAGTTTTTGAACCGTCGGCTTTTATCCAAGCAATTTGAGCGATCCCTCTATCCCGTGCATATTCTTGGATGGCTTGTGAGTCTCTTGTGGTTAATTCCATTTCGACTCTTACTAAATGAGTAGAGGAGCGTAGCTTTTCGGCATAGGCAAATGCGGCGGCGCTGGCGCTAGTATTTTCCGGTACTACTAACCAGTTGCTGTCTGGTATTGTCTGCGGTAATTGCCCAGAAGTTAATAAAACATGGTATAAATCTTCAATAAATAAAGCGAAGCCGGTACCGGGAATGTCTTTACCTTGGGGGTGATATAGCCCTAAGAGCTGATCGTAACGTCCGCCACTTCCGATAACCCGCACCTGGTTATCGATATCGCTAACAACTTCAAATACAATACCCGTGTAGTAATCAAAGGTTTGAATTAAGCTGAGATCGAGAATCACCGGACAGTTTCCCTGGGATTCGATCAACTCAACTAAGGCTTTGAGGTTGTTAATCGCTTCTTGTTGCTGGGAATCGAGATTTAAAGTACTAACTTTTTGTAAGACATCCGCACTTTTACCGCGTAAATCCAACATTGTTTTGGCGCGATCGCGAAGTTCGTCACTTAGGGGCAAAGTATCTATCGTTACTTTGTCCAGATTTGCGATCGCGCGACGAACTTGCCAAAGTAAATCTTCTGGGAAAGCTTTGAGTAAAGAGCGAGTAATTCCGGCTTCGCCAACAATTAAATGCCAATTCTGTAGTTTGAGTGCTTGTAAAGAAGCAGCAACTAATAGCAAGACTTCAGCATCAGCAACTAAACCACCACCACCTAATAATTCAACTCCAGCTTGATAAAACTCTTGCTGGCGGTTGTGCTTCAATTCCGGCGATCGTCCGAATACATTGGCGTTGTAATATAGGCGTTGCGGGTAATTAACGCCAGCCATGCGCGTCACCGCAGCACGAGCGATAGAAGCGGTTAATTCAGGGCGCAATCCCAATTCTTCTTCTTGGATATTTTGCAGTTGAATCACCGTTGAGCGTTCAATTGCACCTCCCGCCATTAGCGTATCCATACGCTCTAAGGTTGAGGTGATAATTCTGTGATAACCCCAACCCTGGAACACTTGTTCTAATCTGTCTTCAATCCAACGCTTTTGAGCGACATCTAAGGGCAATAAATCCCTAGCCCCAGTGGGGGGTTGATACACCATTATTTTTTCTTTCCACCAAATAAACCACCAAATAAACCGCCACTTTCAGATTTTGGAGATTTACCGGCAGCAGCGCTTACAGCAGTCTTTTTGTTCGCGCTATCACCCGATTTCTTCCCTAAAATCTTGTCAATTTTACTTCTCCCTTCCAACGCAGTTTCGTCTTTAGGTTCTAATTGCAAAGCGCGATCGAAATGGATTTTTGCCATCTTAATTTGATTTTGCTTCAAATAGACCACTCCAATCAAGCTATGGCACTGATTATTATTTGGCTGCATTTTCAAAGCATCCTGTAACTCAACCCGGGCTTTTAATAATTGATTCTTGGCAATCAATTCTTCAGCACGGCGTACATACCCTGTAAAAACGGGATCTTCCTTGGGTTGCGGTGGCGCTGGTGGTGCGGTTTTATTGGCACTCGCCGCATTAGAGTTGTTAGATACAGCAGGTGTTGGAGAAGATGCTGTATTTAAAGATTTACCGGCACTCCGCATCAAATAAACTAAATTCAACTCGCTAATTTGAGCAATTGCTTCTAAAACTTGTGCCAAAGACTTATATTGAATTTTAGCTATTTGGGACATAGCATTTCTATAAGCGCTTTCAAAATTAGGCGTACCCGCGAGTTGTCTAGAATTTTCACTAGTCAGTTCCACAGAAGCAGATTCTTGAGCCAGACGCTTCCCTATTTGCGCTAAAACAACATTATGTTCTGCACGATTTTTGTCTTGATGAAGTTGTTCGTAAGCTGGATTTACTAACTTCGATAACAATTTACTTGCGAATAGTTTTTCCTTATCGCTAGCAGCAACACAGCTATCAGGATGCAAGCGACGTGCAATTTGAAGATAGCGTTTCCGGATTTCCTGAGCATCTGCATCCACACGAACGCATAAAACTGCGTGATGATCTACCAAATCATACTTAAATAGACCGCGTTCTATTTTAAAAGACATAAAGCGATTTTATACTAAAAACGAACATTAATTTTACTAGTTTACTTCTACTCCTTGGGTATTTGTCAGTAGTTGATAGCTCGTAATTTGTTAATTAGTTACCAGCATTAATTATTCGTTAATAGTCACGAAAAGTTTGATTTTTGGGTTTAACATTGTTACTAATCCTCAAATTTAAGGATAAACAACAGTATTTGTAAAACTATTTATTTATATATCTCTGAATATTTACTTATTTAATCTCACTATATTTATATTTTTGATACTAAATAATGAATATAGTTCTAGTTCAGTTTTATGAATTTTAGACTTGAGTGAGGAAACCCCGGTTTCAAAGAAAGTACTCAAATAACCCATATTTCTCACTTGCTTGAGTTGAAAACCTAATAGTTATATTTCATACTGTGAGTGAAATTTACCCAACAATATTATGGCAGGCTACAATCCCGATTTTTTAGGGAATGGGATTAACCTCCCCGTACCCACTTTTGCTCCATCAATAGCCGGGGATGTCCTACGCAGTTCCCTATTAGAAGATGATATTTTTGCTACCTATATTAACTACTCCATCATCACCAATCGCGTTAGGCGATCGACTATTGTCACTTGTGCAAATATAGACCAGAATCTGATTAAAAATGTACCAAGGAAACGGGGTTGGGATATTGATACTCGTATCGGTGCCGATTTTCAACTTGATAACGACTACTATCGCAATAATCCTTGGGATAGAGGGCATTTAGCGAGACGAGGCAGTTTGGCTTGGGGAAAAACAGAAAGGGAAGCAAAACGAGCTTCTGATGATACCTTTTATTATCCCAATGCAGCGCTACAGCACGAGAATTTCAATCAAGATGAATGGCTAGCGCTAGAGAATTGGGTATTTGACCTCAAGTTAGATAGTAACGGTAAAATAACCGTTTTCACCGGACCAGTTTATGGGGACTTTTCTCGCACCATTACCCCACCGGGA
>JBCBQE010000727.1:0-3905 GCA_039820385.1 Cyanobacteria bacterium J06635_10 | reverse complement strand
ATAGTTACTAAATCACATTAGGCGACATAAGATATGTGTAAATACTCATTGTGACTTATATATAACAGGACTTACGCAATTGTCACAAAACCCTGGTTGGTGCGTGACACGAAAAGCTGAATTTTTCGTTTACAATCAAGCATAGTGTCACAGCACCCTACGAGGAAAATGTGCCGGTTGCGTAAGTCCTATTATTACTCAGATCAAATATGATAACTGTTTAACCAGAGACGATGTCACATCAAGCTAAATTTTTTTATCCAATAAATAAAAATAAGCCGGAGATTCAAGTCTCCGACTTAATTTTACTATTCTCAATTTTCAAATTTCTAATGATGCAAGGAAAATCTAAAATCTCAAATTTGTAAAATAGTATTATGCTGCTACTTTCTGTTTGATTTTCTTGCTTGCACGTTTACGTCGAGTGGCTGCTAATCCAACCGTTACAACCCCGATGCCGAATAATGTAGTTGGTTCTGGAACTGCTTTAGTTGTAACATTTTTAGTTGTAACATTTATTTGTCCACCCTGCGATAAACTCAAATATACAGAAAATTTTGTGACATTAGAAGGAATTGATTTTATTAAATTAGATGCTAATTCCGCAGCATTATCCAAATCTTCTAAGGTAAAATCAAAGTCGAATTGTTCTGCTTGAAAATTACCATCCCCAAAATCAAATCCAAAGGTGAAATCGAGATTCCCTTCCCCAATATCACCATTCACTATATCGGAATTTTTGCCATTTATCGCGCTTTCTAAAATAGTTTGATAGCTTTGTGGCACAAAAATCTGATTAATTGCACGGAATGGTTCTGGATTTTTTCTCATATCACTCAAGGTAAACTTCTCATTGAGGATATTGGCATTAAAGCCTGTCACCTCGTAGCTGAATCCACCAGAATCCAGTTCAGTTTTGGTGAAATCAAAATCTCCAGTTATAAAATCATTATTGATACTATTTGAAGTAACACTAAATTCGGAACGATAAGTCATAGTTGCAGCCTGGGCTGAATTCGCTGCGATCGCTCCACTTAGAGCAACCCCTGCTACAGTACTAGCTCCAAACACAGATGCTTTTTTAAATATATTTGAAAACATTTTTTAAACCCTGATTTATATGATACAAGCGCTTCCTTAACTGCTTGCAGCATAACACCGACACTTTCAGAGTTTCCAGAGGTATCGCAAGTTCTTTAATAAAGCTATAATTATGACTTTACATACTAGTTTTTATACGTAGAGCAATTATTCAGAGTAGAAAAGTGAAACTTGAAAATGATATAAGCATATGCCTTGTGGTAAGTAATAATTGGGAATAAGGAATTGGGAGAAGTAAAAACTTAACTCTTCACTCCTCACTCTTAACTTCCAATTCCGGAAACTATGAATCAGTTTTGCACTTCAACCCAACGACGATAAAGCTTTTGAACTTGTTTAAGAATGGTATTCAAACGCCCTTGCTTTGACTCACTCTCATCGGATAATTGCTGTAATTTAGCTAATAACTTGGCTTCTTCAATAGCCACCTCACCATCGCTGTAAATTAAACCACCGATCTCTTGAATTAGATTCTGACAATCTTCAGTGCTAGGAGAATTACCCAAATATTCTGTAACCCATTCATAACACTCCGCTGGTTTTACCGGAACTAATTCGTAAAGCCAGGGTTTAATTTCTGGATCTGCGGCAATATCTTTTTCTTGAGCTATTTGTCGAAGATACTCTCTTTCTTCTGGTTGAATCCTACCATCAATCCAAGCTGCTGCAATTAAGATTTTTAACAATTGTTTGACATCAGGGTTACTTACCATGTTCACCTCCTTAAAAAATTTTGTCTTTAATAAAATATTACAATTTCACTTGTTCTTTTTTCTTAAACGCACCATAAAGAAACCATCCATATTGTGTTTATGGGGCAGTACTTTAATCCAACCTTCCTTCGTTCCATATTCAGCAGAAGATGAATCAGTAGCAGGAGATTCGATTTCCCAATTAGGATGTGACTGTAAAAACGATTTGATAACACCTTCGTTTTCTGCTGGATGCAAGGTACAGGTAGAATAAACTAAGGAACCACCATCCTTGACAAAAGTTGAAGTATGTAAAAGTAGTTCTTTTTGAAGTGTAGAAAGTTCCCCTACACTTTCCGGAGTTTGTCGCCAACGTGCATCAGCGTGACGGTGGAGAGTTCCCAAACCAGAACAAGGAACATCGAGTAATACTTTATCGGCAGAATTTTCAAATTGGGTTAAATAGCGACTGTCGCCGACACAAATTTGAATTGACTTTAAATTGAGACGTTGAGTATTTTGTTGCAACTTACGTAGCCGAGAATCAGTGCGATCGCAAGCCCAAATTTTGCCTTCATCTCCCATTAATTCGGCAATGTGAGTTGTTTTACCTCCGGGTGCAGCACAAGCATCAATGATCACGTCACCTTTTTGTGGATTAAGTAAATAGCTCACTAATTGAGCGCTACTATCTTGTACTGTCCACCACCCTTCGTTAAAACCAGGTAAATTCTTAATAGCACCCGTCTTACTGAGAAAACGTAAAGCTTGAGGTAAATTAGGAAGGTGCTGACATAAAATACCTTGATTTTGTAATGCGGCTTCAACTTCAGAGCGAGATGAACTTAGTTGGTTAACTCGCAAATCAATCGTAGGTGTTTGATTCATCCATTGACATAATTGTTCCGTCTCCTCTAAACCAAACTGTTCTATCCATAGACTGACAATCCAATCCGGAAAACTATGTACAATACCCAAGCGCTCTACAGGATTTTCCGGCAATGTTATGGGAATATTAGAAGATTCTCCCCCCTCTTTATTCTCTCCCAGTCGAATATACTGTCTTAACAAACCATTAACAAAACCAGAAAGACCAGAAAAACCGTTATCCTTAGCTAATTGAACGGTAGTATTAACAGCAGCACTAGGAGGAATTCGTGATTGGAATTGCAGTTGATACAAACCCAAATGTAAGATAGTGCGGAGCAATAAAGGTTGTTGATGAGATTTTTTTTTAGCTAATTGGTCAATAATTGCATCGAGAGTACGCTGTCTTCTAAGGCTACCGTAAACCAATTCTGTCACCAAACGGCGCTCGTTATCGGGTAAATCAACTTTTCGCAGCACTCTATCTAGCGCTACATCAGCATAAGCCCCCTTATGAACATCTCGCAGGGCAATAAAAGCTTGTTGACGGGGGGAAGTCATAGGAGATGGAGTAGAGGTTAGGAGTTATGAGTTAGGAGTTATTTAACATGCAGTAGTATGCCCTATTCCTATTCACGGGGAGGCTGCGGGCATAGCGTCATGCCCTTGAGTCCTTCGGTCCAAAATAAAAATAATTCCTCTCACTTTACCTTACAACCTTCCATGAGTGAAAGGTTCCCATAAGAATTTTTTTAGAAAAAAATTCTTATGGGTGCCCGTGAGAGGAATTATTTGCAAAAATTGTTAACGTGAGTTAAGCATCAAAGCTGTCAATTTCAAATTCGCAAGCCCTAGAAGTTTCTTCTACAGTGAATGGTTCAAAACTAACTAATGATAAATTAGATGGTTCTTGAATCATTTCTTTTGCCAATAGTAATCCAGCAATTGTCCAAGTTTGATATTTCCTAGCTTGTTTACCAATCAATCTTCCCCGCTTACCATCATAATATTCCGGCCATTCATCTTCCTGAAGACGTAATTGGGCAATATGAATTGCTCTTTCGGCAATACATATTTTATTCGTTTTAATCGCTGCCGCCGCTAACATCCACATTAAAACGGGCCAATTTCCACCATTATGATATGACCAAGGAATATTCTTCGGATCGCATCCAGTTATAATTTTATATTCTTCATTTTCTAATGCCGGAAAAGTAATTTTCATCGGCATTTCTCCCACCAAAT
>JBCBQE010000726.1:0-3918 GCA_039820385.1 Cyanobacteria bacterium J06635_10 | reverse complement strand
TTATCTCAGTTGGGGAGTAGTTCCCCAAGAAATGGAAGATAAATGGTTTATTTATCTTGAAGATGATTGGTTATATTACCATCGTAGCTGGACGGGTTATTGTATTTTTGAAGTGCGTTTAGAAAAAGTTGACAATGGATATAACCAATCATCTTCAAGATAAATAAACCATTTATCTTCCATTTCTTGGGGAACTACTCCCCAACTGAGATAATTGTAATCTTCTAAAGTCAGATTTTTATCAACCTTTAGCTGAGTTTTAAACTTAGAAATTGGTTCTCTTTTCCAATCGCTACGAGTTGCTTTTCTATGATTCATCTTGTAGCTATTTAACTATTTCTTCTGCACTCTTCTGCGGTAAAAGATAAATTGCACCACTAATCAAAGTTAAAGCTACAGAAACCCAAAACGCAATCAAAGAAGGTAATTCCCATTGTAGAGGTAAAGGAGCAATCAAAAGCGCGATCGCAATTATTTGAGTTACAGTTTTTAACTTTCCCCAAATATTCGCACCACTTATCTTCGGTTGATTAACTCTCCAACCTGCAATAGCTAACTCCCTTCCTAATATTAAAAATACTCCCCAGGCTGGAATTTGTCCCAATTCAATCAAAGATAGTAAGGGAGCAAGTACTAACAACTTATCTACCAAGGGATCGAGAAACTTCCCTAAATCACTTACTTGATTTAACTTCCTAGCTAAATAGCCATCTAACCAATCTGTACCCGCAGCCACAATAAAAATTGCAAAACATACCCATCTTGCTTGGGGTGTAGGGTTATGCAAACCATAAATAATAAACGGTATCCCCAAAAGACGGGAGAAAGTAATCCAGTTTGGCAGAGTCATTCGATTTTGGATTTTAGATTTCAGATTTTGGATTTATTCGCATAATATCGCAAGTGATTAAGAAATAATAATGACCAATGTCTCTTATTACCGCTAACTGTTAACTGTTAACTGTTAACTGTTAACTGTTACCATGACTGATTCACAATTTCGTATCGAAAGCGATTCAATGGGCGATCGCCAAATTCCAAGTAGCGCTTATTACGGGATTCAAACGCTGCGGGCTACAGAAAACTTCGCTATTAGTGGCATTAAGCCTTTAGCTACTTACGTAGATGCTTGCGTTATCATCAAAAAAGCTACAGCAACTGTAAATGGCGAATTAGGTTGTATACCTCAAGATGTCAGCCAAGCCATCGTAAAAGCTGCCGATGAAATACTAGCGGATAAATTTCGGGATCAGTTTGTAGTCGATGTTTATCAAGCAGGTGCCGGTACTTCCCACCATATGAATGTCAATGAAGTACTAGCAAATCGTGCGTTGGAAATTTTAGGAGAAGAGAAAGGCAATTACAAGCGCGTAAGTCCCAACGATCATGTTAACTACGGCCAGTCTACCAATGATGTTATTCCTACAGCAATTAGAATCGGCGGACTCTTGGCTCTTTCTGGGACATTGTATCCTGCTTTAAATAATGCCATTACTGCAATGTCTGATAAAGCTACAGAATTTAAAGATATTGTAAAATCTGGTCGCACTCATTTACAAGACGCAGTACCAGTACGTTTAGGCGATACATTTGCCGCTTGGACACAGATTTTTCGAGAACATCAAAGCCGAATTAATCGGGCTGCAGAGGATTTAATGGTGCTGGGTTTGGGGGGTAGCGCAGCGGGTACGGGGTTAAACACCCATCGCCAATATCGCCCAAGTGTGATAAATATTCTTTCAAGGCTAATTAATTCTCCTCTGAAAGAGGCTCCTCATCTCATGGCTGCAATGCAAAGTATGGCACCATTTGTTAATGTATCTGGTGCTTTACGCAATCTCGCACAAGATTTAGTCAAAATATCCCATGATTTGCGCCTGATGGATTCGGGCCCCAAAACTGGTTTTAAAGAAATTCAATTACCACCAGTACAACCGGGTTCCTCGATTATGCCTGGAAAATACAATCCAGTGATGGCTGAGATGACATCAATGGTGTGTTTTCAGGTTATAGGTTACGACACTGCAATTAATTATGCAGCACAAGCAGGACAATTAGAATTGAATGTGATGATGCCGTTGATTGCCTACGATCTAATTCATAGTATTGAAATACTTGGCAATACTATTGAGGCACTCACTTCTCGCTGCATTCAAAAAATTACTGCTTCACCGGAACGTTGTTTAGCCTACGCCGAAGGAAGTTTAGCATTAGTAACGGCATTAAACCCTCATATTGGTTACCTCAATGCAGCAGCAATAGCAAAAGAATCAATGGACACAGGTAAATCACTAAGACAAATTGTACTAGAAAAAGGGCTGATGAATGAACAAGAATTGGCCGAAGTATTAAATCTCCAACAAATGAGTGAAATTGTTAAGGAATAGGGAATAGGGAATAGGGAATAGGGAAGACTAAATGATTAAAAACAACTAACAACTCCCAACTCCCAACTCCCAACTCCCAACTCCTAACTCCCTTACCATTGTCCACATTTGAAACTGTCCCTAGTTTTTACTGATTCGGAAAGGTTAAAAATACGCTTAAATTAAGCTGCAATCAAACCACAGATTAAAAATACTACATTATCAATGCAGACTCAAACACCATCTGTCAGTTTAATTAGGGCTACTTCCTACGAAGTGGAAGTTTTGAGGGAATCTTTAGAAACTTTACTAGAACCCTTGGGTGGAATTACAGCATTTGTTAAAAGTGGCGATCGCGTTCTACTAAAACCTAATTTGCTGACGGGCTCGCGCCCTAAATCTGAGTGTACCACACGTCCGGAAATGGTTTATGCAGTGGCGAATATGGTAATTGAGGCTGGTGGTAAGCCTTTTTTGGGAGATAGCCCTGCTTTTGGTAGCGCTAAAGGAGTTGCCTTAGCTAATGGATATGAAAATATTTTGCAAGAACTCAATCTTCCTATTGTAGAGTTTCATGGTCAACGCTACCAAATTGTTAACGAGAAATTTAACCATCTGTTGTTGTCTAAAGAGACGATGGAAGCCGACGTGGTAATTAACCTACCGAAAGTCAAATCTCACGCACAACTGGTATTAACTTTGGGAGTGAAAAACTTGTTTGGTTGCGTACCAGGCAAAATGAAAGCTTGGTGGCATATGGAAGCGGGGAAAGATGCCAAGCGCTTCGGAGAAATGTTAGTTGAGACTGCAAATGCTATTAACCCTAACTTAACAATTATAGACGGGATTATCGGTCATGAGGGCAACGGTCCTAGCGGAGGTGAACCCCGCTCTCTAGGGATATTAGGTGCATCAACAGACGTATTTGCTTTAGATAGAGCCATAGTAGAAATACTCAAAGTTCCTCCCGAACAAATTCCCACCGTTGCTGCATCAATGCGATTGGGAATTTGTCCGGAACTAGATGCGATTAATTTTGTCCAGTTACATCCTGACTTGTTACAAATAGATGATTGGCAACTACCCTCCAAATTGATGCCAATTGATTTTGGAATGCCCCGCGTGATTAAATCTACTTTTAGGCATCTTTATATTAGATTTATCAAAGAAAAAATAGGCGCTTTTAGTGCAAATTAGATTAATTGTTTAAAGCGGCGAATTTTGTTTTGTAAGTGCAAACTTGGCTACAACAATTTTATATCCCAGCAGAGTAAGCTATAAATACCCTCCGATTGCTTAACCAGACCGCCCTATGTTAGTGGCGGTTTTTTTAGTCCGGATTTTTTTATAAATTGTTATATATTTTTAATTTGTTTGATTTGGAATATAAGACAGTCTACAGTCTACCTTTAACTTGTATTAAAAGAATATTTAATTAGACATAACCCTATGATAATTTTTCCGAAATCATCCGGATATTTATAGCCTACTCTGCTGGGATATAAAATTGTTGTAGCCAAGTTTGCACTTACAAAACAAAATTCGCCGCTTT
>JBCBQE010000725.1:0-3932 GCA_039820385.1 Cyanobacteria bacterium J06635_10 | reverse complement strand
GGTTGGATTTGTAATAAATTCCAACCGAGATATCCGCCAAGATTCCGAATTACAGAATTGGCTACAGGCTCTACGTAAACCCATTAGTGAAGGAGGTTTTGGTGTATCATCCCTACCAGAAAGGCTGACAAACCGCGATCGATTGATAGACATTTTGACACAACTTATTTTTACCGCAGCGGCTCAACACTCAGCTATTGCTGTGCTTCAATATCAATATATGGCCTTTATTCCGAATATGCCTGCAGCAATTTATCAGCCTGTACCTACAACTAAAGGTACGTTTGTCGATGAAAAAAGTTTAACAAGTTTCTTACCTGACATAAAAGCATCTCTATTTCAAATTCAATTCATGTCGCGTCTTGGTACAAAAAGTGACCCCAAAGCATTTACAAATTTTGGTAAAAATAGTTTTCAAGATCCTAGAGCTATCAGAGTTCTCAAAGGTTTACAGGATCGTTTAGAAGTAGTAGAAAGACGGATTGAAGGACGAAATAAACGTCGCAAAGAATGCTACCCCGTCTTTCTTCCCTCTCGCATACCTAATAGTGTGAGTTTTTAATCATAGGTAATCGGTAATAAAAACTATTACCAATTACCCCAAAAACTAACTAAATTTCAGCTACAGCCCGCTCAATCAACCGTGCTGCGAGGGTTTGAGTACCTGTATGCTCGAAGTAGTTGGTACTCAGATCGAGGAAAGCTGCGAGATAATCTAATTTATCGTCGGCGAAATCAACAAAACTGCTCAACTGACTTGTGACTTTTTGAGGCGTTAAATCATAGGATGATACGGTGTCACTCATCCAGCCTTTTACTGAATCAAAACTAGAACCAATAAAGTTAAGTTTACTTTCGGAACTATCACCCGGAATTGCATCGTTCATCTGCTGGAATGTTGAGCTATCTTCCAATTCGTTTGGACTCATTCCACCGAGTGCAGATTGAGCTTGTTGAATAAAATCGGGACCTAGAGGTATCAAACCATCAATGCATATTAATCCTACCATGCGGATAAAGGATTCACCGCTATATTCTCCCAAAGAAGCGACGAAATCGCCAATGCTATCTCCAGGGATACCGTTGATGCTGCAAAAAGCTAATAATTCGGCGATTAATTTCAAAGATAAATCAATAGTCTGTGCTTTATCAGCTTTGGGGGTAAATCTATTTATCAAACCTCCAAACAAGGGAATTTTGTCGCTGACTTTGTTTGCCAAAGCCGCCGCACCCAAGGCTTTATCAGTACCGTCAACAGTTTGGTAAAGCCACAAACCTTTTTGGTATCCTTGGGAGCGATCGTTGAAGAGATAAACTGCTCGATCGCCAATTGCTTGGATCATCTCTTCGTCATCTTCGCCAGTAACGGCTTTTATCGTATTCTCAAAACCAACTAAATTTTCCCACTGCCCTGGGGTTATGCTACTAAGCGCATTTAGCACCGAAATGGTTATACCACTAGTTGGTAGTTCATCAACCAATTCAAAAATTGGTTTACTCACAGTAGACTCCTTGATTCAGAAATGTATGCTGGGAAGGTAAGTTTTATTTAAGAGTTAGGAGTTAGGAGTTAGGAGTTAGGAGTTATTAAAACAACTAACCCTTCGGGTTCGGCAGTTGCTACAACGGAGGGAACCTCCGCAACGCACTGCCTCACAACTAACAACTAACAACTAACTACTAACTACTACTAACTTTTTACTCTTGCTAAACCACTAAGGTCAAATTTCTTTAGCCAAGCTTCTCTATCGCTAGCTGTAAATGAAGGATTGCGAGATAAAACTTTTACTTGATAGCGATTGTTAACTAAAACTGCTGTTTGGGTTTTTCCAACTTCCACTGCTGGATAACCGGAGATTTGTTTAGTGCTCTTATCAAATTTCTTTGCTGCCGTAGGGTTGCTAGTGGTATCGTTAACCGCCAGTTTGGCTACCTCTTTACCGTCTTTTTTCAGACTGGCTTCAGCAAAGCCCTTTTTCTCTTGAGTGAAGACTCGCTGATAACCATCTCCAGCAGATGGGAAGAATTTATTAAACTGACTACCTTGAGTAGCGTTTTTAGCAACTGCTTGCCCTTTCTTCTGCTGGCTGCTTTCCTGCTGTGCTTGATCGAAACGACTAGGTGCTTTTTGGGCACAGGCTGTTGTCAGCAGTAATAGTGAAAGTACCAAAGCAGCTAATATTCTACTCACGCGGGGAAATTTCATCTTTGACTCCTAATTTCAGTTTGACCGAATAAAGTATAAAGGATTAGCAATTTATACTTTAAGACTCATTCTTTATACTTCATCCATCAATTAACAAAAATTACTTTTTGATAAGCTTTGAGTATGTTTACCAACAGTTAAACTTCTTAACCTCGCTCAAAAAGATAAAATACAAAGGTTAAAAGTATTTAAATCTCCTCTTAATCTTTAAGGTTTTTTTAATTAACTGTTAAATTCGATGAGCTATTACAGCATAAAATGGATCGCCGCCTCCTACACCTAACCACTGGAGGAAATTTGGTACTGAAGATTGATTTACAACTACTTCTGGAGGAGTAAATCCAGAAACTGATTGGAAATAACTTTTGACTAATTTGACTCTACCGGCTTCGCTACTATCGCGCCATACTTGAATTGCTTTTTGAAAAAACATTCTGTTAGAAAAGCTGAATATTGCCACACCACCAGGTTTAAGTATGCGGTGAATTTCGGTAAATATTGCTTCTGGATACTGCAAATATTGTACGGAAACGCAATTGAGAACAGCATCAAATTCTTGGTCTTTTTGTGGTAATTTGGGATTTTCGTTGAGATTTTGGATAAAATAATGGTTAAATCGCGGGTTACGTGCTAATTCTTCCGAATTAAGTCCATGCCCTTCAATGTAAGAAAACTCCATTTCCTCGGGTAAATGAGACACCCAACTACTCATCATGTCAAAGATACGCGTATGCGGTTGGAGACGTTGACGATATAAATCTGTAAGTTGTTGAATAAACCCATCATCTACATGGGTAACGAAACGGGGAAGTTCGTAAAATAAATTATCATTTGCGTCATCTAACTTCATACGTTGATTTGGTCGAAGCTGCATAAAATTCCCCTAAAATCAGTTATCAGTCAACAGTTATCAGTCAACAGTTATCAATTCGGAGGGAGCTATTGTGTTTCCGTCGTTCGTTTACCTATAAGCTTAATTAAGCTATTTGCGGAACACATCGCTATAGGCTTCGCTCGCAGATAACTGTTAACTGCTCACTGTTTGAATATGGTACATTTTGTATGGCACTTTACACATAAAAAAAACAAATTTGACGGGCACCCATAGAATTTTTTTTAGAAGAATAAAATTTCTATGGGAACCTTTTACAATTAATTAGTTAAGTCTGTCAGATGCAATTTTGTTTAATCTAATGTCATCCAAACTAAAGTTTTATTTTATTAAACGAAATTTGATACAATGGGTAGGTTTTCCTTATTTCAGTTTATTAGTTTGGATAATTCCTATCTTGCTATTAGGTATAGAAAATAACAGCCTAATGGCTCATGATGAGGGACTTTACGCTTGGCGATCGCGTTTAATGTATGATTCGGGAGATTGGATAAATCCTTGGAGAGTTCCCCACCACAAAACACCGGGTTTCTATTGGTTAGTTGGGGTTTTTTACGGTTTATTTGGAATTAATGAAATTAGCGTCCGCTTACCAAGTGCGATCGCTGGTATTTTGAGTGTATTACTTTTATATGAAATTGGCAAAATATTATTAAGTAAAAAAGTTGCTTGGCTTGCTGGTGCTATTTTAAGTGTAGAGTTTCTCTGGCTACAATATTCTCGTTTAGGTACTCCTGATGTATTAATGGTTGTTTTAGTACTTTTGGGAATTTTGTCTTTATTAAAAGCAGAAATTAATACCAAACATCGTTATATTTGGGGTTTTATTGCTGG
>JBCBQE010000724.1:0-3941 GCA_039820385.1 Cyanobacteria bacterium J06635_10 | reverse complement strand
TTCTGAGTAAATTAACTATGGAGATATTAATTGAAGATATCTGAATAGGCATGAAGTAGGGTGAAGTGTCGTTCAGATTACATTTCTGATGTTGTCATTTTCTACTTTATACAAAATTAAAAAAATATTAAATGATGGCTGAATTTATTGTAAACAATAGGTTTTATGCTTTTTTATATTTAATTATTAAGCTTATACTTATCTCGGACAGATTAATTTCTGACACATATAGATTGCGATCGCGCAAAATGAAAAATTATAGTTAATAGTAAGAAAATACACAGATATTTTGATAAAAATGAATAGTCAATTAATTTGTACCGATAAATTATCATCTCTCGATGTATATGAAATGTTTGTACTTTTGAATAAGCATTTTGAAGGAGTTAGGAGAGATGTATTTCATAACGATTTAGATAATAAAAATTGGGTGATTCTTCTCAGAGATGAACAAACAAATGAGTTAAAAGGTTTTTCTACTCTGCTAATGTATGACACCTGCTTTGGAGGTGAAAAGATCGGCATTGTGTTTTCAGGAGACACTATTGTAGATCCTAGTGCTTGGAGAAGCTCGGCTTTATCTAGTGGCTGGATATCTTCAATAAATCAACTGCGGCGCAAATATTGTCAAGGAAAACTTTACTGGCTGCTAATTTCTGGCGGTTTCCGCACCTATCGTTTTTTACCGCTATTTTGGAAGGAGTTTTATCCCCGCTACGACAAGCCAACCCCAGAGCATATTTTGCACTTGATGCAGAATTTAGCTATCCAACATTTTGGGGAAAATTACGATATTAAAACTGGTATTGTTCGTTTTCCGCAGCCCCACGTGCTGCGCAATGAACTGCGGGGTATACCTGTTGAGAGATTACGAGACAGTCATATCCGGTTTTTCCAGACTCTTAACCCAGGGCATCTTAATGGTGATGAATTAGTTTGTTTTACGGAGATTTGTGAAGAAAACTTGACACGTGCCGGACGTAGAATGTGGTTTTCTGGTACAAAATATGCGGGTACAATTCAAAATTCAACCTTAAAAATTCCGGCTTAAAAATAAAAAATGCGATTGATTTGAAATAGGAGGCGTTGATTGAACAGTTAAAATTTCCTCCGTCTTCATCCCCTGGTTAAAAGTTACTTTGATAGTTTCCATGGCGATGTTAAAACTGTTCATATTTTATACAACGCCTTTGAATATAACTTCTTGAAAACTCGGAAATTCCGGTTATGAAAATGACATGAAAATCGGATCGAATACTGTTAGTTCATATAGTTACACGCAAATATTTAATCATCCAAGACGTTTCATTGAAGGATGGTACTGGGCTATTCCTTCAAGGAAGCTAAGAAAAGGGCAAGTAAAGCCGGTTTCTTTGCTAGGTAGAGAATTAGCTATTTACAGAGATGTTGACGGTGAATTAGTTTGCTTTGATGCTTATTGTCCCCATATGGGCGCTCATCTTGGGCACGGTAAAGTAGAAGGTGGAGCCTTGCGCTGTTTATTTCATAATTGGAAGTACAACCGTCAAGGTAATTGTGTTGAGGCTCCTTGTTTGGGAACTGGGCTTCCTTTGCAATTGAAAACCTGGCATGTTGCCGAAAAGTACGGCATGGTATGGGTTTGGGTTGGTGAAGCCCCAGGGCAACCCTTACCTTTTGTTCCAGAATTAGAGAACTTTGAATGTCATAGTATTGTGACTTCTCAGTTTGTCAAAAATTGTCATCCCAATGTGGTGATGATTAATGCAATTGATGCTCATCATTTCAATACAGTTCACAATCTACCTTTGGAGATTATTTTTCGCAAGCAGCAACTGAATGAAAATGCCATTATTTTCAATAATATTACGCGGGGTGGTGAAGATTCGTTTTTACTTAAGTTAATCCGTCCTTTTTACAAGAAAGCTGTTACTTACAGTATGTGTTATTGGTATGGAACTATTGGTACGGTAACATTAGGACCAGATTTTTTGCATTTTCATATTATGTTTGCCTTACGTTTAATTGAAGATGGGAAAACGGAAGGACAAACAATTTTGATAACTAAAAAACGTCCCGGTATTTTTGGTTGGTTGTTTAACAGAGTAGTACTTTGGCTGACTAAGTTAGTGGGTGATTACTTTGCTTCGGGAGATACCAAGATTTTTCAAACAATTAACTTCGATTTAAAGACACCAACCAAAGCAGATAATTCTATTTTGCAATTTATTCATAATGTCGAAAAACAAAAAGCATTGCGTTGGGGTAATTGGGAACCTGTGGATGAGGAAGCAGAAAGACAAAGACAAAAACAAGCAGAGATGGTTAAATCGAAAGGAGAAGCTAATGATTAATAGATAAAAGCACTCTTATTACTTCCTGAATCACAAGCAGTAAAGGCACTACAATTACTAAGCTAGGTTACATGTTTCTAAAACTGAAACAACAGAGTTAAAAATTGATCTAAGCACAAGAATGAGAAGAAATATATTAGTCAATGCTTTAATCATGAAATACAATCTTACGGTTGCTTCGGTGCTTTTCAATTCGTTTCTAGTAGTTCTTTTTGCTGCTTGTGGTGTAAATTCTCATGAAAAAGCTGAAAATTGTTCAAATTTAGACTCGGAGATATTTCTGCCACAGGATAATTCGCTGAAATCTCAAACCGAAGATAGTTCTCACCCAATGCTGGTAGCACCAACTCCTAATTATGAAAAAGAATCTCATCCTATGTATATTTCTCCCTGTCCTAAATTAGAAAATGAGTTGAAATATAATAGTTATAAATTCTCCGATTAATAGATTTATTCATTTTTATTTTTAGTCGGTATTTATGAATTTACAGCTATTAGCTAAATATAGAAAAATTAGCAATTTAAAATAATGAATCAACAATATACGATCGCCGGGTTGAATTTACCTTATATAGATGAAGAAGATAAGTTACGTCGAATTTTATCATCAGCACTGGAGAAAACAGGGGGAGATTTAAGAAATAATCCTACATCTCTAGTTTCTTACTGGAATGCTACACATTTTAATCTTGATAGGGTAGATATTTTTCGAGATTCCACACCTGTGGAACAAAGTTCGATTTTACAGCTTTGTAATTATGGGCTTTTAGAGGAGGCTTATTTTATTGAGAAAGCCGGTGTGGGTTATATGGCGAAAATGGTTTTGCTGGCAGACAGTATTGAAGAGAGAATGCTTTATAGTTTGTTTGGTGCGGATGAAACAACTCATTTGGCACAAATTAGCCGTTTTTTACCAGCTCCAAAAGTAAGTAGTAATCCATTTTTGGATTTGCTGGAAGATGTGGTGGAAAGTGAGGATAAAACAGTTTTATTGTTTGTGCTTCAGGTGGTTTTGGAGGGATGGGGTTTAACTCATTACCGCAGTATTGCCGCTGATTGTCAAAATCCTGATTTAAGTACGGTTTTTCATGGTTTTTTGCAAGACGAAAGCCGTCACCATGCTACCGGAGTAACGCTATTTGAAAAGATATCGCTAAGTAAATCAAGTCAAGAAATTATTGTAGAAATACTGGCGATGTTTTTACAAATGGTACAATTGGGACCCCAAAGTGTTGTTGCTAGTATTGAACAAGTTAAAGGACATTTATCTAAATCTCAGAAAATTAAAGTTTTTGAAGAATTAAATACAGAAAATCATAGTGGAAGTCGTTTGAAGTTATTGCGCGGTTTAATGCATTTACCCAATGCCGTAGCTATAGTTGAAAATCTTCAATTTAAGGGGAGTTTTCAAGCTTTGAAGGCTAATCAATGTGTTTTAACTAGGGAGTAGTATTAGGAGGAGTGAGTAGGAATATTAATTTATATTCCGTTAGATAGTTCAGTTTATTTATGCCTACCTACTTAGGCTTACGGGCGTTGCTGCAATTTTACTATGAATTGCATTTATATACATTTTGTCAAAAACATGAAACCTGTGTAGAGACGTAA
>JBCBQE010000723.1:0-3946 GCA_039820385.1 Cyanobacteria bacterium J06635_10 | reverse complement strand
CGATCCTTTTTTCAAGCATAAAAATGTTACATCCTTGCAAAGCTACGAAAAATTTCAATTAATTGAAGGAGATATTCAGTTTTTAGACTGGCGATCGCTCTTAGAAGATGTTGATGTTGTTTACCATCAAGCCGCGCAAGCGGGAGTAAGGGCTAGTTGGGGGCAAGGTTTTCGTTTTTACACGGAACGCAATATCAGCGCTACTCAAGTTTTGTTAGAAGCAGCAAAAGATGCGAAAAATTTGCAAAGGTTGGTTTATGCTTCCACATCAAGCGTATATGGCGATGCCGAAACTTTACCTACTAGCGAACAAATTTGTCCCAAACCAGTTTCGCCCTATGGAATTACCAAATTAGCCGCCGAAAGGTTATGCGGGCTATATCACAAAAATTTTGGCGTACCTTTTGTAGCGTTGCGTTACTTTACAGTTTACGGTCCTCGTCAACGTCCGGATATGGCATTTCACAAATTTTATAAAGCTGCAATACAGGATCAAGCGATTCCTATTTACGGTGACGGATTGCAAACCCGAGATTTTACCTTTGTTAGCGATGCTGTTGCTGCTAACTTAGCCGCAGCTACCACAGAGGATGCTGTGGGAGAAATATTTAATATTGGCGGTGGTAGTAGGGTGGTTTTAAAAGAAGTCTTGGAAACAATGGAAGAAATTGTTGGCAAACCCATCAAGAGAAACCATATTGAAAGAGCAATGGGAGATGCACGTCATACAGCAGCGGATGTTTCTAAAGCGAAGCAGATTTTAGGTTATCAGGCGCAGGTTAGCTTAACAGAAGGGTTGACGAGAGAATGGGAATGGGTGAAAGGATTGTATTAAAAATTTATTCTCAATTCAAGTAACAAGCATAAATAATGTAGAGACGTTGCAGTGCAACGTCTCTTTAAGGCATTTAAGCTATTTAAAATACATACAACATAAATATAATTACTTATAAAAATATTCCGATCCAAACAAAAATAACGATCGAAATTACGCTCATTTATATTATCAATGTGTACTTTACAAGCATAATTTTTGTGAATAAAATATTTAAATGTAATATCGATCGCTCCACAACCGTATCATTTAAGACTTTCTACCAAAACAAAATGTAAAAGAGAAACAGAACCCTCTGTTAAAATTGGTAAAAATTTGTTAAGAATGGTGACAGGGTTCCCATAAGAATTTTTTCTTCCAAAAAAATTCTTATGGGTGCCCGTGACAGGAACGTCAACGGGAGTAAATAAATTTTATGGAAAATAAAGCAGGAACTAAACCGCCTCATCACGTGGTAATTGTTGGTGGGGGTTTTGGAGGGTTGTATACAGCGAAAGCACTGAGTAGTAAAGATGTAAATGTTACTTTAATCGATAAAAGAAATTTTCATCTGTTTCAACCACTTCTGTATCAAGTAGCTACGGGTACTTTATCTCCGGCTGATATCTCGTCACCATTGCGCTCGGTACTTAGTAAGAGCAAAAATACAAAAGTGCTTTTGGGAGAAGTTACAAACATCGATCCAGAGAAGCAAAATGTTGTAATGGGGGATGAAAGAATTCCTTATGACAGTTTAATTGTTGCGACTGGTGCCAAGCATTCCTATTTTGGAAAGGATGAGTGGGAAGAATTTGCACCTGGTTTAAAAACAGTGGAAGATGCCATTGAAATGCGTCGTCGCATATTTATGGCATTTGAAGCAGCAGAGCAGGAGACAGATGATGAGAAACGTCGTGCTTTGTTAACCTTTGTGGTGGTTGGTGGTGGTCCAACTGGAGTAGAATTAGCTGGTGCGATCGCTGAGTTGGCTTTTAGTATTCTCAAGGAAGATTTCCGTAACATCGACACTTCGGAAGCACAGGTGATGCTTTTGGAAGGTTTGGATAGAGTTTTACCACCGTTTGCACCAGAGTTGTCTGTTAAAGCTCAAGAATCTTTAGAAAAATTGGGTGTAACCGTAGTTACGAAAACTTTAGTAACTGGTATTGAAGGCGATATAGTTACTGTTAAGCAAGGTGATGAAATCAAACAGTTTGCAGCTAAAACAGTGTTGTGGGGAGCGGGTGTAAAAGCTTCAGCTTTAGGTAAAGTAATAGCAGAAAAAACTGGTGCAGAATGCGATAGAGCGGGAAGAGTTATTGTTGAACCAGATTTAAGTTTAAAGGGATATCCTAATATATATGTAATCGGTGATTTGGCGCATTTTGCTCATCAAACAGGTAAGCCATTACCCGGTGTTGCACCTGTAGCAATGCAGGAAGGGGAGTATGTAGCCAAGGCGATTAAACAACAGTTAAAAGGTAATACAATACCCCCATTTAATTATGTTGATAAAGGTAGTTTAGCGGTAATTGGACAACATTCTGCTGTTGTTGATTTAGGTTTTATGAAACTTACAGGTTTCATTGCTTGGCTATTCTGGTTATTAGTTCATATTTATTATTTAGTTGAATTTGATAACAAACTTGTAGTCATGATTCAGTGGGTTTGGAACTATTTCACCCGAAATCGTGGCGCAAGATTGATTACAGGAAGAGACTTAGCTGCACCTGTTGAAGTTAATAGTCAGGTAGATTATTACCCACCAGTGAATGGTAAGGGCGCTGTTAATGTTTCATAGTTGATAGTGCTAGTTGGTAGTTGATAGTGGTTAGTTGATAATTATTTTTAACTCCTAATTACTAACTGCTAACTACTAACTACTCACTAATTGGTAAAGTAACGATCGCAGTTGTTCCAACTCCTTCTTTACTAATCAAGCTGATTTCTCCGCCATGCAATTCTACATATTGTTTGACAATTGATAGTCCCAAACCATGCCCGGATATTTCACCGACGTTGCTAGCTCTGTGAAAAGAAGTAAATAAATTTTCTTGCTCTATTTCCGGAATACCAATACCTTCATCTTGAATGCGGAAAATAGCTTCTTCTTGTAAACAAAATAAATCAAAACATATTTCTCCACCTTGGGGAGAATATTTAATCGCATTAGATAATAAATTGCTCAGGATGTGTCGGAGTATTTTTTCATCTAAACGAGGTAGTTTAATATTAGCATCTAACTTCTGAGAATTAATATTTTCTCTATTTTCTTCTGGTTGAATAGAGCATCCTTGAATATTTAAGATTATGTTATGTCGTTCGGTGGCTGTTAATTTTATTTCAGCTACTAAATCTGCACAAAATTTTTCTAAGTTTAAAGGAACAGGATTAAATTGATTTCGATCGACTTCTGTTTTACCTACTAATAAAACATCATTCAATAGTTGATCGAGATATTTCACAGAATTTTGTATATGATTTAGATATTCGTATTTTGTATTTTCGGTTAGTTGCTGATTCTCATTTGCAAGTAATTCAGTAGAATTATAAATTGTGTTTAATGGATTACGAAACTCGTGACTTACCATTGAAATAAAGCGAGATTTAAGTTCTCTCATTTCTTTTTCTTTTTGTAACGCATTTCGCATTATAGTTTCTTTTTGATGTTTGCTTAAAGCGATTTCAATAGTAGTAATTAATTGAGATTCTTCAAAAGGTTTGAGTATATAACCAAAAGGTTGAGTTGCTTTAGCTTTTTGGAGAGTGCTTTTGTCGGAATAAGCAGTGAGAAAAACTACTGGAATATTAAAGCTACTTATTATTATTTCAGCGGCTTCAATTCCGTTCATATCGCCTTTAAGCATCATATCCATCAAAACCAAATCTGGCTTTAATTCTCCCATTTTAGTAATTGCTTGTTCTCCATAAGCCATGACTGCGGGAACGATATAGCCTGAATTTTCTAAACAATCTTTGATATCGCAAGCGATAATTCTTTCGTCTTCCACAACCAAGATTTTTTCTTTCATTTATATTCTCCTCAGTTGTTTAGGGCGAATGTAATTCTAAATGAAGTCCCAAACTTGGAATTATAGACTATTTTTCCTTCTAATTGCTCGACTAGATTCC
>JBCBQE010000722.1:0-3947 GCA_039820385.1 Cyanobacteria bacterium J06635_10 | reverse complement strand
GTTCACAGATCACTGATAACTGCTCACTGTTGACTGTTCACTTATAACTGTTCACTGATTAATGCGTAAAACCAAAATCATTTGTACTGTTGGGCCAGCTACATCTACACCCGAAAGCCTGAAAACCTTGGTTGATGCGGGTATGAATGTAGCTCGGTTAAATTTTTCTCATGGGGATTATCAATTCCACGGTAAAACTATCGAAACTCTCAGAAGTATACCCACTCCTCCAGAAAAACCCTTAGCTTTGATGCAGGATTTATGCGGGCCAAAAATTCGTTTGGGTATACTTCCAGAGGAAGGCTTAATTGTACAAGAGGGAGAGGAAGTTACTTTTGTCGAACAAGAAAAAGGTAACAACATTGATGAATTACCTTTGCCGTTACCAACTTTATTCGCAATGGTACGGATTGGCGAAGCAATTATGATAAATGATGGCCGCATCAAATTGACTGTTACCGATAGAGATGCCGATAAAATTCGCGCAAAAGTCAAAATAGGGGGAAAAATTTCTTCTCGTAAAGGGGTAAATTTACCTCAAACTCATCTCCCAGTTAGTTCGATTACCGACAAAGATTTATTAGATTTACGTTTTGGCATTCAGAATAATGTAGATTTAGTAGCAGTTTCCTTTGTGCGTACGCCAGGGGATTTAGAGCCAGCCCAGCGAATGATTGAAGCCGCACATAAAAAGATTCGCATTATTGCCAAAATCGAAAGACGCGAAGCCGTGGAAAATTTTGACGAGATTTTAAAAGTAGTTGACGGAGTTATGGTAGCCCGTGGTGATTTGGGTGTAGAAGTACCCTTAGAACAAGTTCCGTTAATTCAAAAAGATATCATTCATCGCTGTAACCGCGCCGGTAAACCCGTAATTACCGCTACCCAGATGTTGGAATCAATGATGGGTGCCCCCGATCCTACCCGAGCAGAAGTAACTGATGTTGCTAACTCTATACTTGATGGTACAGATGCAATTATGCTTTCTGGAGAAACAGCAGTGGGTAAGTATCCCTTCGCCGCAGTACAAATGATGGATAAAATCGCCGTGGAAACAGAAAAATCATTAACCGACGGCACCCAACAGTCTTATGGTTATACCTACGGTAGTCTCAGCGTCACCGAATCTGTTGCAGAAGCGGTATGTCGCATGGCTTATGAAGTAGGAGCAAAAGCCATTTTATGCAACACTTCATCGGGAAGTACGGCAAAATTAGTTTCCAAATATCGTCCCACAACTCGGATAATCGCTCTCACATCCGAAGAAATTTCCTACCGTCAATTAGCCCTTTCCTGGGGAGTCGAACCCTTACTCATCTCCGAGGTTAATACAACAGAAGAAATGTTAATAAACCTTATTAATACCGTTGTCGAAATGGGAATAGCTCAAAAAGGCGATAAAGTTGTCATTACATCCGGCATACCCGTTGGTAAATCCGGAACCACAAGTTTAATTAAAGTTCATACTATTGGACAGGCAATTTCGGCATAGTTGAAGTTAGGAGTTAGGAGTTAGGAGTTAGGAGTTAAGAGTTAGGAGTTAAGAGTTAGGAGTTAGGAGTTAGGAGTTAGTATTTAACAACCAACAACTAACTACCAACAACCAACTAAAATATGACAAAATTAATATTAATTCGTCACGGGCAAAGTACTTGGAATGCTGCGAATCGTTTTAGCGGTTGGGTTGACGTACCTTTGAATAAAAGAGGGCGTGTGGAAGCGACTTTGGCAGCCTACAAGTTAAAAGATTATAAAGTTGATGTTTGTTTTACCAGTTTGTTAATTCGCGCCATTGAAACAGCAGTTATCTGTTTAACTGAAAATGAAGAAATTTGTAATGGCAAAAGTCCGGTAATAAAACATACAGTTGACGATCCCCAGTGGCAAGGTTGGGATAAATACGAAGGAGATGTTTCTGAAGAATTACCAATATTTACCAGTATGGCGCTCGATGAAAGATATTACGGTGATTTACAAGGATTGAATAAAGCCGAAACAGCGGAAAAATTAGGTGAAGAATTAGTACATCAATGGAGGCGATCATTCTCAGTACGTCCCCCTAATGGTGAAAGTTTGGAAGATACCATGAATCGGACTTTACCGTTTTTCAAACAGCGTATTTTAACTCATCTCAAACAGGGTGATACTACCTTAGTAGCCGCTCACGGTAACTCTTTACGTTCTATTATCATGGAATTAGATCAACTTGAACCAACTGATGTTCCAAATTTAGAATTAGCAACCGGACAACCCATAGTTTATGACGTAGATGAATCAGGTAATGTATCCAATAAACTAATATTGAAATAATTAATCCCTTCTGACTAATTGATTACCTATAAAAATTTCTACCCCCTCTCCCCCACGCCACTTCCTACAACGGTGCGTGTTCCTCCGCAACGGAGTGGCTCCTCTCCCTCTCCCCCAAAATCCCCTCTCAAAAATTGAAATAGTATAAATTCTTAATAACAATTTAATCAAAGTGCATATAATTGGACAACTAATATTGGGAATTGGTCAATAGAATAGTTTTGGAAGTTCTAAAACAAGATTTACTGCATAAGTAGGAATCTTTAATCGGTAATTAGGAATAGCTAACTGAAGAAATGTATTAATTACCGATTACCTTTTCTTGCAAGTCGTAGCAGTATTAAGCAAGAAGCATCAAGGGTTCCCTGGCAAATTTTTTTCTCCTAAAAAAAATTTCACGGGTACCCGTCAACCCTCGATACATTAATTTAATGGAGCAGGTTATGTCCGAAAATTTATTAGAACAATTACGCTCAATGACTGTCGTTGTAGCCGATACGGGTGATATTCAACAAATTGAAAAGTTTAAGCCCCAAGACGCTACCACTAATCCTTCTTTGATTACTGCAGCAGCACAAATGCCGGAATATCAAGGCATTGTTGACGATACTTTAATCCAAGCACAGAAAGACGCTGGTGCTAGTGCGACTCAAGCTGATGTTGTAAAGTTAGCTTTTGAACGTTTGGCTGTCGCTTTCGGTTTGAAGATTCTTCAAATCATCCCCGGTAGAGTTTCTACAGAAGTTGATGCACGCCTTTCTTACGACACAGAAGCGACTGTTAACACTGCACGGGCAATTATTAAGCAATATGAAGAGAAAGGAGTTGATCGCTCACGCGTTTTAATTAAAATTGCTTCTACTTGGGAAGGTATCAAGGCTGCGGAAATTATTGAGAAAGAAGGTATTCACTGCAACCTAACATTATTATTCGGTGTCCACCAAGCTATTGCTTGTGCCGAAGCTGGTGCTACCTTAATTTCTCCTTTTGTAGGACGTATTCTTGACTGGTACAAGAAAGATACTGGAAAAGATAGCTATCCTTCTGCGGAAGATCCAGGTGTTTTATCTGTTACTAAAATTTACAACTACTACAAAAAGTTTGGTTACAAAACCGAAGTTATGGGAGCTAGCTTCCGTAATCTAGGTGAAATTACAGAACTTGCTGGTTGTGACTTGTTAACAATTGCTCCTAAGTTCTTAGCTGAATTGCAAAATAATACCGGAGAATTGCCACGTAAGCTTGACGCTGCCAAAGCTTCCGCAATGGATATTGAAAAAATCTCCATAGACAAAGCTACCTTCGAGAAAATGCATGCAGAAGATAAAATGGCTTCTGAGAAATTAGACGAAGGAATCAAAGGTTTTACCAAAGCTTTGGAAAACCTCGAACAGTTATTAGCCGAAAGGTTAGCTAACCTTGATGGGCAAGCTAAGGTTGCTTAAGTAGAACTAATATTCTTTAGCTTAATGTAGAGACGTTGCACTGCAACGTCTCTAATTTTATATAAGGTAAAAAAATCAACAGATAGGGATATCTACCCCACAAGATATCAAGAGAATTTTTCAAAAATATTAAGGATATTATTACCAAGCTTCAAATTGACATACTAAGTATGTATAAGCCATAATCGTTAA
>JBCBQE010000721.1:0-3953 GCA_039820385.1 Cyanobacteria bacterium J06635_10 | reverse complement strand
TATGGGGATTTAAACCCCAACCCAATTCTTTCACCTTTGAGCGGTGGGGAATTAAACCCATATGTTTAAGTTAAATACCTTCCCTACCCTCCGGAAACAAATCCGAGCTTGGCTGAAAGCTGGTGTAATGGATGGATTAGAGTTAAAACCAACTTCTGAGGGAACACCACAAGGTGGATGCATTTCGCCTTTATTGGCAAATATCGCACTTCATGGAATGGAAAAAGCAATCAAAGAATTAGCCGATTCCTTCAACATGAAGGATTACCGAGGAAGGCAACTAGGTTATAGAGATAAACGTAAGTCAGTCAACTTTGTTAGATATGCTGATGATTTCTTGATTTTTCACGAGGACATCAACATACTAAACCAATGCGTTGAGACTATAACCAAATGGCTAAATGACATGGGATTAGAAATAAAACCAAGTAAAACTCGCATCACTCATACCCTTAATCATTTCAAAAAGGAAAAACCTGGATTTGATTTCCTTGGCTTCCAAGTAAAGCAATATAAAACAGGTAAATATACTTGTGGAAGAGTTAAAGGTAAAAAAGGTGAAAAAGGTAAATTACTAGGTTTTAAAACAATAATTACCCCAAGCAGAAAAAAACAGACTCTACACTACAAAAAGATAGCAGAAGTAATTAATAAAAATAGGGGAATATCTCAATCAACCCTTATCAACAAACTCAATCCAATTATAAGAGGATGGTGTAATTACTACTAAATAGGTTGTAAGCCAGAAAGTGTTTGAGAGATTAACCCACATCATAGTCTACAAACTGCTTAAATGGGGTATCAAACGTCACCGGAACAAAGGAGTAAAGTGGGTAAAAACAAAATACTTTCACAATTTTGGTGATAAAAATTGGGTATTTGCGACAAGAATGGAAGATAAGTGGATAACACTTATTGAACATCGAAGCACCGCAATCACTCGACACATCAAGGTCAAAGGAAATGCCAGCCCATACGATGGCAACTTGATTTATTGGAGTACTCGAATGGGAAAACACCCCCAGATGTCAAAGCGAACTGCATCACTGCTTAAAAAGCAAGAAGGGAAGTGTAACCTTTGCGGACTTTATTTTAAAGATGATGATGTACTCGAAGTAGACCATATCATCCCAAAATCATGCATGTGGAAAGGATGAATACAAAAACTACCAACTTCTTCATCGACATTGCCACGATAAAAAATCCAGAACGGATGGTAGTTCAACATCATCTGACATCAAACTCCCAGTTGATTATAAATGGGAAGACGACTTTCTGGTAGTTACGTGAAGACAGACAATAGCCGTTTTACTGAGGAGCGGTATGACGCGAAAGTGTCACGTACCGTTTTGTAGAGCAGTGGGGGAGGCGACTTCCTCACTGACTTTAATCAATATATCACACAATTTCATCATAGAAAAGATTGAAGGGTTGCCCGGTAGAAATATCATTAAAAAGTGGTTGAAAGCAGGGTACGTAGAGGAGGGAAAATACTACGCCACAAATACTGGAACACCGATACGGTGGAATTATCTCACCATTACTCGCGAACATAGCCTTAGACGGTTTACAAGAACTTCTCACAGGTTATGAAATCAAAACTCCGTATTCCACTATTGACAGGGGAAAACGGGTTACAAGATACAAAAAGGAGGGAAAATACAAATTCGCGAGATATGCTGATGATTTCGTCGTTATGAGCCAAGAAAAGGAATACTTGGAAGATATTCTTCCAGTTATCCAAAATTGGTTAGAAGAACGGGGACTCCAAATCAACGAAAACAAAACCACAATCAAAAGTGTCAGAACAGAGGGTTTTTCGTTCCTCGGATTTGATATTAGGCAATCTCCTACCAAGACACTTCGCGAAGGTAGCAAAAGGTACCACCGAAAAGTCAATGAATTGGCTCAAGAAGTGAAACCTGGAGCAAAAAGAGTTCGGCTGACTCCCAAGTCTAAGCCAAAAGATGCGAATGTTTATTCGTGCATCATAAAGCCTGGAAAGAAAGAAACAAATGAACTCCTCCAAGAAATACGGGAATACTTGAAAGGAACGGCAAGAAGCCAAACCTTTGAGGACGTGATTAAGACACTCAACTCCAAATTACGGGGTTGGCTGAATTACAACAGATATTTCTGTTCAAAGAAAACTTTCTCACGCATTCGACACGAAGTATTGGGTTCCATTTACAGATATCTGAAACGAAAACACCCACAGAAGTCATGGAAATGGATACGCGGAAAATATTACAAAACTATTGATAAGGATAAAGACAATCCTTATTCCAAGTCCACCGGAAAGAGGAAAAAGGAAGAAGTCCTCATTAATGCCGCAAAAGATGTTCCCATTATTCGATATACCAAGGTCAAGGGTGAAAACAGCCCCTATGACCCAGAATTATCTGAATACTGGGCGAAGCGCAAAACACAAATGGGAAAGACCCGATTTGCGACAGGGAGCAAATACGAAAGAATCTACAAGAGACAAAAGGGAATCTGTCCTATATGCGGAGAACCAATTGCACTTGATGATAATTTTGAACTGCACCACATCACTCCAATCAAAGACGATGGTACAAATGCAGAGAATAACCTAATATTCCTGCACAATCATTGTCATAAAGCAAAGCATAAACACTTACATTACAAGTAGTGGCTTGAGTATGCTTGAGCCGGATGTGCGCGAAAGTCACAAGTCCGGTTCTTAGGGGAGGGGGATACGGCAACATATCCCACCTTACCCGACAAAAAGAACTGTTAGCACGCTTCCAGGCAGCTAGACAGTTATATAACGCTTGTCTAAACGAAGCTTTGGTACGCATAGATTTGGTTAGAAACTCTCTCGCATACAAACAGGCAAAGAAGTTAAAAGGAGGTAGCAAAAAAGAACAACAAGATTTGTTCAACAAAGCTAGAGAGCAGTATAGATTTAGTGACTATGCGTTAAAAACTTTTGCGACACAAACTGCTAACCGCAGCAAGTGGATAACCAGTAAGTTGGGTGCTCATGAAAAGCAAACAATAGGTACAAGGGCTTTTAAGGCTGTAGATAAAATCTTGTTTGGTCAAGCTAAGAAAGTTAGATTTAAGGTAACAAACCGCTTTAAATCAGTAGAAGGACAGTCAAACGCTACTGGCATAAGGTTTGTTAACAATCAGGTTTTCTGGAAGAAATTAATATTAAATCCGATTATCGATTGGAACAACCCAGTTATAACTCATGGCTTAAATTCACCTGTTAAGTATTGTCGTATTTTATGGCGTAATCTTAATGGTAAAAAGCGCTGGTTCGTTCAATTAGTTAACGAGGGTTTGCCATACCAAAAACCTCAAAACTACGTAAAAAAAGGAATTGTTGGACTTGATGTTAACATTTCAAATGTTGCGTTTGTTGCTGACAATAAAGCTGGATTGTTGCCTTTTGCAGAAAAAGTACCGACATTTGAGCGCGAGATAAAAGCGTTGCAACGTAAGATGCAGCGTTCTCAAAGAATGCATAATCCTGATAATTTTGAACCAGACTTTGATAAGAAGGTCGGCAATAAGATTGTTCGTAAAAAAGGTAAAGTTAAAAAAGGTCTCGAATTCCGACGAGAAAAAATGGGGCAGGCTTCAAACAAAACTAGCTCATTTGAACACCCAACTAACCAATTAACAAAGCCTGCCCCATTTTTTAAGGAGTACGTCCGTAAAAAGCAATGGATAAAAACCAGAAACTATCGCCGGATACAAGCTAAATGCGCTTCGTTAGAGCGTCGTAAAAGTAGCTACGCAAAGTCTCAAAATCGTAGATTAGTTAATGAGATTTTGCGTCATGGTAATCAGATTAAAACTGAGAAAGTAAGTATAAAAGGCTGGCAGAAACGTTACGGTAAGGCTAGTGCGATTCGTTTAGTCGAAATGAGTCAAGTATCCTAGAAAGACTCAGGGATGACTAGCTGGGTATAGAAGAG
>JBCBQE010000720.1:0-3959 GCA_039820385.1 Cyanobacteria bacterium J06635_10 | reverse complement strand
TTGGAAAGAAGATGTTATAGCTATAATCGCTGAAGAAATAGGACTAATCGAAAAAGTAAATCGCAGTAAGATTAATAAAAATTTAGTGAAACAAACTAGATAAATCTAAATTTTAAACAAAAAAAACAGAACAGCAAATTAAAGCAGATCGCATACAAATAAGTAGATCTGAACTAAAAAGCTTCGCTTAAAATGTATGACAATTAATGAATGAACCTAAAATGTCCTTAACACTTTTCAACCAATCTGCTCACAATTACGAACAAAAGAAACAGCAAAATATGACGGTTACATTGAAATCAATGGGCTACCAAAATGAATTCCAAGCTCCTGGAAATGTTCGTTACAATATAAATTCTGCTTTTATAGAAATTAATGCAGTACCAGAAGATTACGGCTGCCAAGGCTTTGGAGAAGGCTTCGCAATGTGGCTTCAAAAGGAACTTGGGAAAACGTTCTTCTTCCCGCAAGATGGGCTACAAGATGAAGCAAAAGAACAGCTAATTCAAGCGTTGCGAATACTTTACCGCAAAGTAAGCGACGAAGAAATTAAACCCAAAGATGAAATTCTCGATACATTCATAGGGGCTTTTGCTAATAGCGATATGAAAATGGTTAATTGCAGCCCAGGTTTTCTAAGCGATATTGCTCGGTTAGGCAAATTCTTGAAAGAAAACGAAATCATTTACACTTGGTAAAAAGTCAATCAAAGGTCAATTTGACCTTTGGTTTTTATAAAAAATAAAGGCTTAATTTTATTTTTTGGTAAAGAAACTTTATCAAAAAACTTCTATTAACAATGCCCATATCAGGATTCAGCATTACCGATGGAAAACTAATTCCAGCAAAAATTGCTAACTACGAAACCTATAAAGATAAATTACCAGTTTGTGGAACCTGTTTCGGAGAAATTTGCTTAGTGAAAACAAAAAATGGTATTTCTTACTGGCGGCATTTCCCCGGTGTAGGCGTAGATTGCCCAGATAAATCAAAAGTTAAATCTGTTCTACTAAGACCAAGTAATTATATCAACCGCAAGCAATCCCTTGCGCTATTCAAACAAAGATTTCTAGAAATACTTGATATAGGCATTAAACCTGAATTCAAAACTCAAACAGATACACAACTTATTTCCTTTACCACTGACGATACGACAGATATCGCATCAGTAATCAACACTCAATGTCAAGACGGCACAGCTAATTTCAATAATACCGTACTTAACATTTACAAAAAACATCGTCGCCGAACAGATATAATTGCCGCACTCACCGATGTAAGCATTAAAAATCTGTATGATAATGAATTTATGGATTGGAAAATTGATCTTGAATTACAAAAACAAGTAGTTCAGATTCAAAAGCAATACCTAGAAGTCCAAAGAATGAGCGCTCATCTAGCAACTTCCTACATATTTACCAAAGGCAGGGAAAACATTCTTAAAAAGTTGTTAGCATACTCTTGGATAATTCACGCTCATAATCAAACTAAATCTACGAAAAAAGAGCTTGCCATTCGATTAATTATATCTAGTATTGCAACGCTTGCAAGCATCCATTGGTACGGTATTACCAGTGCTTTACTCGATAAAAGAAAGCCATCAGTTGTACCATGCAATACAAAATTTGAAATATCGACTAAAGGATTAGAAATATTAGTAACAGAATTTAATTTACCTATGCCAAAACAGAAACCTAGAGGTTTTGGATTCAAGTAAGTATCCCTGAGTAATCGCATTATTAATCCAATATAATGCGATCGCAATTCTAACCTTTCTTCCAGCGATAGTTGTCAATCCAATATGTCGCTTCTTTAGGAACTGGTTGCCCCTTTTTTTGAAATGTCGCTACCACCTCCAAATTGCAGGTGCAAATATCGCGTGCCCACTCAACTTGCTTAGGACTACCTTTAAATTCAAAGGCTTCGACGAAATGAAGCACCTCTTCTAGATCGACTTCCGACAAGTTAATCTCCTCATTATCGATAAGTATTTGCTCAATTTCTTCATCGGTCATTTGGTCTAGTCGGCGAGTAGCTTTAACGACAAGGCACTCAATTTTTTCGTCATCTCCCCAAAGTATATCGGGACCATCCGCTGGTGTTTCTTGGCGTATTTCTTGGACTGCTAGCTTTACAGCAATTTCAGCCATCTTTTCTAGATTTTCTTCTTTATCTTCCCAATTATTTTTGACAAAAGTTAAAACTTCTTTCGTCGCTTTAGTAATTACTATTTCGGAAAACCGATGTTGGAGGCGAACCATGCGATTTCTTTTTTTCATTTTCAGGAATTCCTTGACCCGTACTTCTCTATGATAGTGAGGTAAAATGTCGAGAAATAATGTTAAATTTTGATATTACCATTTCTGTACTTAAGAGTAAAATTATTTAATTGAACTAGTTAGAATACCTAATATTTGTTTTATATCACTTAAATAATATTCATCTAAATCGATATTGATGTTGTTTCCAGCTAACTCCAAAAACCGCCAGTTTGTACCTGATGTAACGGTTCCATAAATAGTAGTAATTGGATTACCTTCTCTTTCATTGAAAATTCTAGCAGCTAGCATCTCTGCCACACATTGTCCCAAACCACCATTGATATTTTCTTTCTTTGCCTCCACAACAATAATTATAGGAGAACTTAAAATTAGTAATTCTGGTGAACGACTAATAATAAAATCACAATTACCATTTAAACCTCGTTTATTATCCACAGTAAAATCAATACCTGAAAAAAAAGAAATTTGATTATTTTGTAATTTCCTGAATTCAATTAAAATCGGAGAAATAATCATTTCCGAACGAGATTTTTCTGTATTACTTGCAATTGCTAAAGGCATATTCTGCTCTATAGTTTGTAGTAGAAAATCACTAGGGTTAATTTCTGGTGTATCCGAATACATACGATAATTATCGGTAACTGTTAAACCGAATTCCTTAACTACTTTAGCTAAAGTAAAATCACTATAAGACATAAACTATTACCTATCTAATTTGTATATTATAAACGAATATTGGAGTGACGGAGAAGTTATCGCTCAGGTAATATATTTTATTCGGTCTTTGATAAAAAAAGATATCAATTAATAAAAAAGATTCGATTTTGTTTGTTTTTGATGAAGTATCATTCATCAAAGTAATGTTATTAAACGCAAATACTAAAAGTTGCTTTTTAAGTTGGAAAGGAAGCAGCGCAACACTATTCCTTGATGCAGATAGCGAAAAAATTAGTTTAAAATTAAGACAAAGCATTAATAGTAAAAACGGAACTAGAGAATATATATGTTTCTCAATTAAATCTGGAAATCTTATCGTTTATCATTGGAAGCCAAAAAATGGTCTTTACAACATCAATTATCAACTCAAAGACCTGATTAAATTCATCGCAAAATTAGTAAATAGAGCATACTATGGTAAAGGCAATATATTGGATAGCGAAGCAGCAACGCAAACTATTCATCAAATTATCAATTGTTTAGCAATCGAATTATCAAACCTGCTTCAATCCCAAATCAGCTATCTAACTATTGCACAAGATTTAGCTTATAACATATTCCCTTTGTGCTATCAATATCGAGCAATTAATCCTTTATACAGTCCCAGAATAGTTCTTAAAGGGATGAAAAATAGCTTTATCAACGATGCAATTGAAGAATGGTTCAAAACTAATCCAACTGAACAATTGACTAAAACAGTACTCAAAAAGTTAAACTCGGAACAAGGAGCATCACAACTAACGCTCTTGATTTTGTTCCGGCACCAATCAAAATTTAGTTTGGAAGATGCGATCGCTCTGCATAATCTTGATTTTCATACCATATCTCCAACCCAAACCTACAAGCTTTTATCAAGATACAATATGCAGAAAGTTTTTCAACTAATTGCTAGTGAAGTAGCAAGTCATATTAACTATCTAGAGCTAGCAAAATCATTGTACTTAGAGATAATTGATTTAG
>JBCBQE010000719.1:0-3987 GCA_039820385.1 Cyanobacteria bacterium J06635_10 | reverse complement strand
TCGCTCAATTGAATTGAATTTTAAGCATCTCCTCGGACGTGCTCCCGATAGCTATGACGATATGAAAGCTCATAGCGCAATTTTGGATGAAAGTGGTTTTGAAGCCGATATAGATTCTTATATCGATAGCGATGAATATCAAAACGCCTATGGGGAAAACATCGTGCCCTACTACCGTGGTTACAAAACCCAAAACGGTCAGAGCATGGTTGAATTTACTCATATGTTCCAATTGTTGCGCGGTGCTTCTAGTAGCGATTTGAAGGGCAACTTGGCAGGTAAGAAGCCGAGATTAAATGCTCTGGTAATTCAAAATACTCCAACTCCAGTTGTTGCACCTAGTAATGCTTCAGATGGTTGGGCATTCCAAAATCCAGCATTGGGTTCTCGCAGTCGTCAAGGTGTGGGAGCGACAGCAGATGGAAAGTCTTACCGCATAGAAGTCACATCTTATCGGGCAAAGGGAGTGAATCGGATTTCCAAATTCCGTCGTTCCAACCAAGTGTTTATTGTGCCCTTTAATAAGCTCTCCGAAGAGTACAAGAGAATTCACAAGATGGGTGGCGTGATTGCCTCAATTACTCCCGTCAACTAAAAAATAGCCTTGAAAATCAAGTTTGAGAGGAATGAAAATGGCAACCTCAGTTCTCGATGCACCAAAAGTGGAGCTATGGCAAACTAGCTCCGAAGATGAACTTGAAGGAGTTATCAAAGCTGTTTACAAACAGGTTTTGGGTAACGCTCATGTAATGGAAAGCGAACGACTCACTAGTGCTGAATCGCAATTGCGCGATCGCAGCATTACCGTGCGTGATTTTGTCCGTATTGTTGCGAAATCCGACATGTATCGCGCTCGCTTTTTTGAAACCAGCGCTCCTTATCGGTTCGTAGAACTCAATTTTAAACATTTGTTAGGACGCGCTCCTGAGGATCAAACAGAAATTTCCGAACATATCCGTCGTTGTAATGAAGATGGATATGATGCAGAAATTGACTCCTATATTGATAGCCCCGAGTACATGATTGCTTTTGGTGACAATATAGTGCCTTATTACCAAGGAGCCAAAAGTCAAGTAGGAAAGAAGCAGGTTGCTTATAACCGGATGTTTGGACTATTCCGGGGAGTTGCTGAAACCTCCAGTGCAGTTAAGGCTTCTAAGTTAGTTTACTCAGTAGCTACCAACAGCACGAGTAAAATTAAACCCCCTCAGAAGAGTGGTGGAACTGAAAAACGGTTCACAATCGTCGTCACGGGTGCAAAATTTGATAGCCCTCGTCGTCGCAGTACAACTGAATACAAAGTCTGTGCAACTAAGATGACACCCACAATACAGCGAATCAATCGCACCAGTGGAAAAATTGTTAGCATCACAGAAATTGCTTAAACAATAAAACCATCGGGAGTTGGGGGTGGAGAGTTAAGGGTTTTTGCAAGGATAATTTAACTATCAAGCAAATATTCACAACTCATCACTTTTCACCCCTGACTCCTGAATTTAAAATAAAATAAACTGTTTTAATCAACTGCGAAAATAAACTTTTTTCAATTTAGGAGAAGTTAACCACTAACTTTCGGCTTGTTGATTCCTTACCATTACAACGCCGGTTAAGGGTTCCCTAGATAATTTTTTTCTCCTAAAAGAATTCTCATGGGTAGCCGTCAAGATGCTACTGAAACTGTTTTCTTGTGATTATTTTTGTCATTTTGGGTTAGAAAAGCAGTAAAGTGAGAATTGTATCCCAGTTCACACAAAAATTAAAATATTGTACATTCTAGTTTTCAACCGAGAGAGCTAGTAGTTTTCTGTATATTCATTGCTTACAGCAAAATTTACAAATAACTAACCGTCTAAGTAAAGTGAATCGGAGGTAATTTTTATGTCAGGTATGGGGACTACACTTGAAAACAACACAAGCAGCTACGATAATCGCACTGCGGTAATTGAAGTAACTGGTGCTTTGGGTGACTTAGTGCGGACTAGTAACTATACATTGAAAGTTCCTTACAGTAGAATGTCCGATACAGTGAAGCAAATTCACCGTATGGGCAGAAAGATTAGCAACATTACAATGACATCATCATCTTCTGTGAACACGATAAATGAAGATGATAGTGTCTGGACTAACGACAACATCAATTAAACTTAGTTCCTCTTGGCGGGCACCCGACGGGTTCCCATGAAAATTTTTTTGAAGAAAAAACTTATAAGGGAACCCTTGGCTGGAGCAATGGAATATTTAATTCAGTCAAGATACTTAGGAAATTTTACCGATTAATAGGACATATTTTTGTAATGAACATTACCGATTTTTTTGAACTTTCTATTGGAAGGTGGCGATCGCAGCGTAGCGGGCATCACTTAGCCTTTGCACATTTTGAGGAAGTGCTTTCTGAGATTAACATAGAGTCTCTTAGTAGCGACGATAGTAAGGTGCTAGAAATTTGTAAATCGAACGATGTTAACCCCAGTATCATCACTCATCCCTTCCGCATGTCTTGGGAGGGAGAATCTGACTGGGATGAAAAAACCTTTTCTGGTAGTACGGTACTCGTACCCGTACCCGATGCAGAGAATCCTCAAAACGGTAAATTGCTCAGAGAAGAAGGATACGCCGAAACAATAGCCGCAGTGGGAAATTATCATTTTTCAGAAGATGGAACATTTATTCTGCAGACGGAGTATGACAGAGCAGCAGCAGAAGAGAGAATTTGGTTTGCTAACCCCAACCTCCGCTTTCGTGTTGCAACGATAAAAACAAGTAGTGGTAAAGGTATCACAACAGCTTCATTTTGTAGCGAAATTCGTTCTTGATTTAATCACTAAAATTCTAATTTTTAAGTTAAAACATTATATAAATACTTGGTTATTTCCTTGCGGGTTTTAGAGGTTTAATATGACAATAATTCAGCATCATCCTAACAGTAACGCTAGCGATCTAACGACATTAGCTAGGTGGATGGCGGGAGATTTTAGCAATAAAAAACAATGTTTTGAGAAACCCAAAGATTACGCACACATTCACGTTTTTTTTCGTCCTTTAGCATTTAATTTTTTTGATGCGATAGGTTTTTATTCAGAACAAGTGTATGACTACGATTTATGGTCACCTTATCGTCAAGGAATCCATAAACTTGTTGACAAAGGGGACCATATTTATATTGAAAACTATAGCCTCAAAGATTCATTTCTTTACGCTGGTGCAGCAAGGGAATTAGAGATTCTCCAGACAATAACTCCAGAATGTATTGAACGTCGTTATAACTGTTCGATGGTATTCCACAGAGAGCAAGATATGTTTCGGGGAAGTGTAGAACCGGGGAATCAATGTTTAATTAGTAAAAGAGGTTGTCAAACTTATTTAAAAAGCGAGGTGGAAATCACAGAAAGCACCTGGTCAAGTTTAGACAGGGGCATGGATATTGAAACCCACGAACAAGTGTGGGGTTCTACTCATGGAGCTTTAAAGTTTGAAAAAATAGCAAGTTTTGCTTCAGAAGTTCCGACATTGAAATCATAATCATTTTAACAGTTATCAGTTGTCTGTTATCAGTTAACAGTTACAAAATTTCTTAATGGAGTAGAGCATCTTCCACATCGATCTAAATCCGTTGAAAAAGATTTGATTGGCGATAGATAATACAATTATCAACGATCAATTATCAATGATCAATTATTAGTTGTTAATTGTTCATTGTTCATTGTTCATTGTCATGGTACTGATTTAAAGTAGTTTGAGTTAGATGAAATAAAATGTTACCGCCACAGGCTGAAAAAAAAATGCGATGTTGGATTCGCAGTCGTCATTTAATTTGTTCGGGTAACTTTTTCATCTTTGAGACGTTAGAGTATACCACTATAGATAGATTTACAGAATGCGTTCGCTCTTTGGGGGGAACCTTAATATCAGTTGAACCCGTAAACAAGATTTGGATGGGTTCTCACCGCCAAGTAATTTTGCATCAGGCAAAAGCGAGCTTACATACAC
>JBCBQE010000718.1:0-3990 GCA_039820385.1 Cyanobacteria bacterium J06635_10 | reverse complement strand
AGAAAAATCACTAATTTCTTTACCTAACTTTAAATGTATTTTTTCTATGGCATTCTGAAATACAAACCTTAATTCCTCTGGTGCATTTCCTCGAATAATACCCGCCAAAACAGAAGTAGGCCCTTCTTCAATCCAAATAGTAAGCTCGCCAAACTGCAAAGTATGCAGCCCCTCGTGTTTGGGTACATCAAAGGAGTCTCTCACAAAATCTTGAATCGCAGTCAACATCGCTGAAACCAAAGATGGATCTTGAGCCGCTGTCTTTGGCGCTACAATATGTTGCAGCATCAATCCGCTATGTTTGTGAATCAGAAATACCTGCTCCACACTGTAAATCATCGTGCGCAACAGCACAACTTCGGCAAAAGATTTTCCCGTTTGTCGTGCTTCTATTCTCCACTTCCAGCTTTGCGGTGAAATGCTGTGTTCCAAAGCATAATTAAATGACTGTAACATCTCATCCAAAGCGGTGGCGATCGCCTTTCGTGTTGCGGGAGCAATAATGGGGAAAAGCGCTTGGGAAAGTACGTTAATATCTTGATTTACAGAAGACTCAATAGCTTGTTCAACTGTAGGTACCATCGCTTCAGATAGCTGTTTATCTTGCATTGTTCGCAAAACAACCGCCTCCGGAAGCATATTACTGATATCTTCAGCATCAACTTGAGGGTTTTCCAGTTTTTGGTAAAACCGATGAAGTTGATCTTCCTCGATTCCTAAAAGCAAGCTCCGCAATTGAGTTAATTCACCTGCAAGTGGCTGCATAGAATCTTCTGTTGGGGAGACTTCATTCAAATCGCTTAATTTATTATTCTCTTTATTATAATTATTATTTAAGGAGTCTTCCGCTAATCGATTCCCGTTAGAGCTACTCATCGGCAAAATTCTCTTATGTATATATATAAAAGTAAACTTAAATAATAGAGCCATTCATTAATTAAATGAATGACTTTTACAAAAAAATCATTGAGAATTTAACCGCAATGCTAACTCCGAAAATAAAGCCGACAATTGAGAACGATCGGTTTTTTCACTCTTGAGTTCGTCAGCTTCTCGCTGTAGTAAACCTAAAATCTCTTCATACTTTTGTCGAATATCATCCTGTAAGCTTTGAGATTGACTGAAAATTGAAGAGCGCAACTCCCGCTGCATTTTACTTGCTTCCTCATCCATTTCAGCTATTTTTGTCTCTAAAGATTCAGCAAATTTTCTCTGCTCTTCTGTAATCGCTCTCACCGCTTTATCGCGCTTTAATTGCTCGTTTTTTGCTCGCTCGCTCAAAGAATTTGCTTCTTCTCTAATATAATTTTCTAAAGTATCCAGTCGCTTCCTAGTTTCATCTCTTAAATCTGAACATTCTTTAATTAAACGCTCTTCCAAACGAGAAAATTTTTTATCTAACTCTCGCATTTGAGAGCCAACTAAAATATCTCTTACCTTATTTAAACTATTACCTTCAGAAATTTGAGATTTACCATTCCCTAGAGGTTGATCGATATCTTTACTTGATACCATTTGCCCTGCTTCCAACGAAATGTGATTATTTTGCTCTTCCAACGGCTTCATACTTCCTTATAATCCCAATAAAATTGCATCCCTTCAACGTTCTATGTAGTTTGAATTACACCCTAGGCACGACAATTGTATTGCCTTAGACATTAATTCATAGTTAAAAAATTAACTATTCAATAATCTAGCATCATCAAATTAATCAGCAAAAATCATCCCCCCTAAGATTGACATTGTATTATAGATTAACTATAAGCATTCCCGATTATAAGTATTATTAACTATATATTGAAAATTAAATTAATATTTTTGATTTGCATATTTTTTTTCTGTCAATTAGTAGAAAATACTACACATTTTAGAACCGGTATAAATATAAATTATAAATACTGATAATGGTAAATAATAATAAATAAATCATTTTTTTACTATCTCTGGAAATGTAATGGCAGTAAGCTCGCCATTATTTGTAGCAAAAACGCTCAAAAATAGGAATTATTCCCTCGTTCAGGTAACTTGGATTAACTAACCGTATAAACCACGGTAAATTCCAATCTGTAAAGATTGTGAATGAGTAATGGGTAATAGCATGTTACGTTATAGCCATTTTGGAAAGATATGGTTATTACTGCTTACTCATTACTCAATAACAGACGTAGCACTGCTACGTCTCTACAACTCCTAACTCCTTAGATATAATAAGTATTTAACCGGACATAATATTACCTGTCTTTCCAAGTACCGTGGAAACTATGAGGAATCACTAAGGGTAAACTTAATTTACAAACAGGTGATTCATTTAATCGATTGGCATCAAATATCCATAGTTCGCTACGATCGCAATTACCATCGTAGACAACCGTTAAAATCCAACCTTGTGCGTAAATTGGTTCGGAAGGATAACAGTTTTCGCTAAAGTTTGCTTCGGTGATACTATTAGTTTGATGGTCAAAGCGAGCGAGACTATTTAATAGTTCTTTACTAATATCCGTACCTTCCCTAACTGTGGAAAGATATGTATATCGAGAATATTTTCCGACATTTTGTGGCGGTACGAGAGGAAATTCGCAGTGTTTATCAAATAATGTTTCTATATTATTTAATTTACCAGTTTGGGGATTTAAAGTTACTCGCCTTAAACTACTTTTTGCAGTAGTATGAGTTTCACCCGTAGGAACTTCCTTAAGATATTGATTACTTTGAAAATCTTTATAACTGGCAATATCTACAATTACAGCACCGTTATCATCTACATAACCATTACCAAAATGCCATTGATACCAAGCTTCTGTCTCGCCACGACTTACAATATTTAAAGTCTCACGGTCAATAACTAAAATTTGAGTTCCTTTACTTGGTTGCCATTCTAAAGAATCGCTAAAGCAACCCAATCCAATTGCTGGCATAAATAAATTTAACCGCACTGGGGGAATAAAAAAGATTAAATACCCCCCCGCTAAGACAAAATCATGTAGTAAAGGTACGCCATCGATTTTATGTGCTGCTTTTCGTACAATTTTTCCCGTAGCATCGCTTTTATAAATATTGAGTATTGAGTTTACTCCAGCTGAGATACCAAAATTAAAAATTTCCCCTGTATGAAAGTCTATTTTCGGATGTGCCGAATAGGCTAACCCAGCATCCAATCCTCCCAAATCATCTTTCCCTAAAGTATCGAGATTTTGTAAATCTAATGCGTGGGGGTTATCACCTTCCCACAATGCCAAAAGTTTATCGGGTAGCGCCAACACTGAAGTATTCGCCGCACTTTTAATTGGTTTCAACCACTGATTCCAAATTGCTCCCGGTGCTGTCATGCCATAATTACCGTAAAGCAATTTACCGGCGCTGGCTTCTTCTTTAAATCCCTCAGTTTGCACGTAACGGTAAACCGCACAAGCATTACTTCCCTTTATCTCTCCTCGATCATTGGGGAGATTTGAATTAAAATGCACCGCAAGAATTGCACCATCTCCATCAAACCAGTGTCCCACAGAAATACCGCCACGTCCCAATCTTGCCGGACCGTTGCGGTAAAGGGTACCATTTAAACTTGCGGGTATTTCACCTTCAATTACTGATAGTGGCGTTAGGGGAAATTCCTTTGCGGGTTTTTCTAAAGCTTTTGCCCAAGCTTTTTTAGTTGAGTTTTGGTTAATTGTTTGCATCTTAAAATTGTGGTGTGCCGATTGCAGTAGTTTTAGTCCCAATTCTACGTATTTATACCACAATTTGAATATTTATTTATTATTACTTACATTCACTTATTAATTCGTTCCAATAGATTATCAAACCTTGATTTCAAAAGCAAGTTACCCCTAATACAGGTAAGTAGGTTGGCATTGAAAATAGTAATTGGGATAAGGCAATAGGCAAGCCGGCAAAAGTCAATATGAATAAGGGTTTGAGGGTAATTTACATTCTATAATATAGCTTGGTTTATTTGTGCCGACTTACTTACCATTACATTTCCTAAAGTCC
>JBCBQE010000717.1:0-3992 GCA_039820385.1 Cyanobacteria bacterium J06635_10 | reverse complement strand
CCCCTAGATTACGCTCAGCTTGTCGGCGCGATAATGCGATCGCATTTGTTGCTTACTGACTCAGGTGGGTTACAAGAAGAAGCGCCAAGTTTAGGTAAACCAGTATTAGTACTTAGAGAAACAACAGAAAGACCAGAAGCAGTAAGTGCAGCTACAGCCAAACTTGTAGGGACTAAAACTGAGACTATAGTAGAAAATGCGATCGCATTATCGCGCCGACAAGCTGAGCGTAATCTAGGGGTTCTGTTAAGAATATTCGGGGATGATTTCCTAACATTGCTTGCAAGGGCTCTCTTACCGTAGGATTACGGTGCAATGGCAACAATAACGCTGTATCGGGAAATTTATCTAATACCTGTAAAAACCCTTGAGCAATACTTTCGAGGGGTTCTCCCCAATTCTCTCTACGGTGAACTGTAGCTAAAATTACTCGATTATTTCCCCATTCTAAACCCGGTACGTTACAAGGAGGTTCATTTTTCGCCACATTCAATAGCGCATCAATCACGGTATTACCTGTAAGGTGAACTTCCCCTAATACCCCAGAGCGATGTAAATTTTCTGTGGCCAAAGGTGTAGGCGCAAAATGTAACTGCGCAATTTGAGAAATCAAGCGTCGGTTGGCTTCTTCTGGATAAGGATTAAATATATTATCAGTTCTTAAGCCAGCTTCTACATGACCAATAGGAATTTTTTTATAAAAAGCTGCCAAAGCTGCTGCGAAAGCTGTAGTTGTATCTCCCTGTACTAAAACTAAGTTTGGTTCGTTTTCCTCGAATAACTCTTGCAATCCAACTAAGCTACGACAGGTAATATCGCTCAGAGATTGTTTTGGCTGCATAATCTCTAAATCGCGATTAGCTTTTAAATTAAACAATCCCATCACTTGTTCAACCATCTCCCGATGCTGCCCAGTTAAAATTACCTGGGTGTCGAAGCCTTTATAGCTTTGGAAGGTTTGAATTACCGGAGCAAGTTTAATCGCTTCCGGGCGGGTACCTAAGATAATACAAACTCGCTTCATAATTATTCATAAGTCATTAGTTAATAGTCAATAGTCATTACCATGGGGGTGATTCGTCAATAGTCTATTGTCACAAAACTCTACAAATCTTTGATTTAAAGAGATTGGTGTTGCTCCTGGTTTAAATGCTCATCTAGACTTTGGCAGTACATAACGATACTCCATGAATTATAAGAGGATGGGTACTAAAGTATATTTTTTAACGAAATTCCCTTTTAGATACCCATCCTACAATAATGTATTGGACGAAGACGAAAATACGCGATGATATTACTTTCTCCTGCCTCGCACTTGAACTTTTCTATCTGTCTTCTGTTTCTTTACCCAAACCAAAAACTTTTGCATTTGCGGTTCATCTTTAAGCAATTCAGCAGTATTTAACTCCCGCGCCAGACGAGTATTATCAAACAGTGCATGAACTTGTTTATGACAAGCAGAACAAATATTAATTCTAGGTCCATGGGTACCTTTTTTATGTTTGGGAATCAGATGATGAACTGTCAATTTTTCTAATTCCCTTTCGCATAATTCGCAAATCATAATCAATGAACAATGAACAATGAACAATTAACAATTAACAATTAATTAGGTTGGTATAGAAAATAGTAATTAAGACAAGGAAATAGTGAATAGAGAGTAGTGAGTGGTGAATAGGAACAACTTAAAAATCACCATTATAACTATTTTATATTTCTAGCTCCGAGACGAGTTACTCTTAACTCCTAACTCCTAACTCCTAACTCATTACTATTTATTTTCAAATATCAAATAAGTTCCCTCTAAACCTTCTACAATTGTGCGAGTATTGGCTGTCATCATTTTCTGGTAAGTATCTGCTTTGGTTCCTGGTAAACCTAAATTTTCAGTAAATAACTGTCTTTCGGATATGCTTACTCGTGCTTCTTGGGCTGCAGAATTTATTAATTGAGGACTAATTGTAGACTGGACAAAAATTGTCGGTACATTGTTTTTTTGAATTTTATTAGCTAGTAATTTAACTTTTGCATCTGATGTTAGTTCTGTTGGACTAATAAATCTTAAGGTTCCCGCTAATTTCAAACCATAAGCACGAACGTAATAAGCCATTGCATTATGAGTTGTAACTAAGGTACGCTTCTTCGGAGGAATACTTTCAATTCTCGTTTTTATCCAACTATCTAGCTGTACAAGTTGATTTGCTATTTTTTGAGTATTACTTTTATACAGTTCTGCGTTTTCAGGTATTATTTTAGCTAAATTAATCCCAATTACTTCTACCATTTTGGCTGCATTTCTCGCATTATGCCATACGTAAGGATCGGCAACTTGTTGACCATTTTTAGTTATCATCAATGGTGTGGGTACCGCAATTTTCGCTACTGGAAGTTTCGTCGTAGAGTTTTTACTTGCAAGAATAAATTTTTCTAACCCAGGTTCTAAATTGTAGCCGTTAAAAATAATCAATTTAGCTTGATTTATTGCTTGATTGTCTGCTGGAGTCGGTTGATAGATTTTGGGATTGATTGATGGTGAAGTTAAGCAAGTCAGATTAATTGTTTTCGCTGCAATTTGTTTGGTTAAGTCACATAAAACACTTGTAGTTGCCACTACTTGCGGTAAATTTTTTTTGACTGTAGTCTTAGTTACAGTTGTTGTATAAGAAGAAGTGTTATTTGAGTTGTTGGAATTATTACAACCATAAAATGATACAGTAAAAATCACGAAGATAATACGCAAAGCTTTGTATAAAGATACTTTGTCTGCCATAAATCAATTATTAATACTTGTTTTATTTTGCCGCATTCGACTTGTTAACTAGATTCAAAATCATTATCATTGTGATTAACACAAATATTTTTTAGCATCCAGATTATAAAAGTCCTCGGATTCATCCGTGGTGAGTATTTCAAACCCTCAGCTAAATACATAGCGTCAATCCAAAATAGAAAGACTATGAATATGATTAATACATCTTCTAACAACCAATTGGTCATAGCTTTGATGGGTAAAGGTGGAACGGGTAAAACTTTTACTTCACTCGGTTTAATCCAAAGTTTGAGAAATTTGGATAAACCAATGATTGTAGCGGATGCAGATACGAATCGATCGCTTTCGCGCTATCTTACTTCTCACTATCTGGGATATGGAGAAGAGGAATTAAAGGAACTTCCGTTGATGACTCAAGCAGAGCAGGATTTTTACGAGTTTCAGCAACTAGATTCCGAACAACTTTACCGCGACTTTTACGGTACTCCCTTCAATGAAGTTAAGAAATTTTCAGTTGAACCACCTGACTTTTTTACTCAAAAGTATACAAAAGCTCTTGATGACAAACTAGCGCTGATGTCTGTGGGAACTAGCGCTTTGCGTATGGAAGAACTTTATTCTAATCGTTGTTCCCACGCAACGTTAAACCCGTTAAAAGCTTGGATGGCTTTGTCTACAAACGGAATTGTAGTTCTCGATTGCGGCGGTGGTGAAGATGCCGGTAGATTTGGTTTGCCTATTGGTGCGAATGTGGTAGTCGTGGTAGTAGAAGCAACTCCTGACGCGATCGCGATTTCCGAAGATATCCGCGCCATTGATGAAGAATTGGGAATTCCCGTAGTATATGTGTTGAATAAATGTCTCAATCAGTTCCCAGAAGTTGAAGCTTTTGAAGCCGAACATCAAAATAATATTGTGGGTAAAATTCCTTTTATACCTACGATTTATGGTAAAAATCCCTTAGAAGTATTCGACGAAATTGAAAGTATATTTACGCCGATGGCTGAGAAGATTTTATCTGTGAAATTGAGTTCTCCTCAACAAAGATGGGAAAGAGTATTGAGATGGCAAGAACAATTACAGCAGCAAAGAGAAAGTAAAAAAAGTCAAGACTTTAGTTTTGTTTATTAATAGTTTCAACAGTCAAAATAATTTTTACCAATTACCAACTACCAATTACCCATTACCAATTACCAATTCTCATGCTTTCTCCAGAATTAAA
>JBCBQE010000716.1:0-3992 GCA_039820385.1 Cyanobacteria bacterium J06635_10 | reverse complement strand
CCCATTTTTTAAGGTTCCCGGAACGTGACTGGTTGAGAGAGGTTTTCCCATATTTTCATAGTTTTCCGGAACGCGGAATATAGTGCCTACTGGAAAGGGGATGACTTGCGACGCGGTTGGAAGCTGAAGAAAATCACCGCTACCAGTCATTACGAGATTGATAGGTTAGAGTCAATCAAATCACTGGAACATTACCGCCTAATGCAATCCCAGTCAGCACAGCAAACCTTGAGAGATGCTCAAGAAGCTGTGAACTCATTCAATAAGCTCGTAGCTTTGTTTTTTGAAGGCGGAGTGGACAGACCTAGATTCCCCAGGTACCGCAAGTCAGGAGGTTTGTTCCGAGTTACTTTTCCAGTTCAGTCCCTAAGATACAAAGATGGCTATGTTTACCCAGGAATTAGCAAATTAGCCAAAGCAGACTTAAGGGACATTATAAAACTTGAAGTACCTGAATTTGTTGATTTTAACCTGGTTAGAGAGGTTAGAATACGCCCTAGTGGTGGGGACTTTTGGGTTGATTGGGTTTGTGATGATGGAAAAGAAAAGTTAGTCAACAGTTCAGAGCTTGATTATAGGAGCGCATTTTGACATACTCACCGACCTGAAGGTGCGGTGATTCTTGACGCTTCGTTGAATGACGCGTGACCGTTGTAGTCTTACTCTTTCTCTGCGTCCGTTTAGAGTCGTGGCAATGCCCTATCCCGACTTTGTTTATATTTTTGCTAGCATTTTCGTCTCGGTCGTGTTCAATTCCACAATTCAAACACTGATAAAGGTAAGAGTTTTATAGTTGAAGCCCCACAGCTAAAAACAGCATTGTGGAAGTACCAAAAGCGAGTCAAGGAGTACAAGAAAGGTAAGTCCGATTTTTACTGGGACGAATACCTAGACAAGCTAACCGGCAAGTACAACCGTCAAATTAGAGATGCAGTTAACAAGGCTGGGCGATTTATCATTAACCGGTGCTTAAGAGACAAGCTAGGTAACTTGATAATTGGCTGGAATAAGGGCAACAAGCAGAATATCAACCTTGGTAGAAAGAACAACTATGAGGTTGTCAATATGCCCACAGCTAGGTTGATTAAGAGGTTGAGCGAGTTATGCCCCGAATACGGCATCCGGTTAATTGTGACCAGTGAGGAATATACATCAAAAGCATCCTTCGTTGATAGAGACGTACTCCATCAATACGGTGAAAAACCCGCAGAATGGAAGCCATCAGGACGAAGAACTAGCAGAGATGTATACAGAACCAAGGCTGGTAGAGATATCCATGCTGACATCAACGCGGCTGCCAACATTTTAAGAAAGGTAGCTAACCAAGTTTTTGGCAGAAACACATTCAAGAAAGAAGTAGCGTACTCCCTAATAAGAAATGGGGCTTTGACTGACCCCAAACGGTATGATATTTTCAAGAACTTGAGAAAGGATTATCGCGAGAACAAACGTCCCGTAGCACGGCTTCAGCCCTCGTTTGGACAACAGTTCAGAATCTCAGCGCTTTCAAGCCTGGGAGAAGTCAACGATACCCCTGAGCTTGCAAAGAAAACAGCGTCGCATACCTTCCGTTTGCTTTTAATAATTCTTCATGAGTTCCGGTTTCCAATACTTCACCTTGCTCAATTACCACAATCTTATCAGCCATTCTGACTGTAGAAAAACGATGAGATATTAAAAAAACCATTTTGTCAACAGTCAAGCTGCGAAAACGGTTGAAAATTTCGTATTCAGCTTGAGAATCTATTGCTGAGGTAGGCTCATCTAACACGAGTATATCGGCGCTGTTACGCATAAAAGCACGAGAAAGAGCGATTTTCTGCCATTGTCCCCCAGAAAGCTCTTGCCCTGACTTAAACCACTTTCCTAATTGAGTTTTGAAACTATCTGGTAATCTTTCGATAAAGGGTAGCGCCATACCTTTTTCAGCAGCGATTTCCCATGCTGTTCGATCAGATAATTTTTCCACATCGCCGACACCAATATTTTCACCAACTGTAAACTGATAGCGAACGAAATTCTGAAAAATCACGCCAATTCGTCGCCGCAATACATCTAAATCCCATTCTTCTAAATTCAATCCATCTAATAAAATTCTTCCCGATTCTGGCGCATAAAGCCGTGTCAACAATTTAATTAAAGTAGTCTTTCCCGAACCATTTTCACCGACAATTGCTAATTTTTCTCCCGGCTTTAAATGTAGCGAAATATTTTTTAAAGCCGGTTTTGTACTTCCAGGATAGGTAAAAGAAACATTTTCAAACCGAATTCCATCTTCTGGATTTGTACCGACGTACGCCCTTCCATAACTTTTGGGTACTTCTGCTTCTAAAAATTCGTAAAGGTTGGAAAGATAGAGATTATCTTCATACATTCCACCAATAGAAGTCAACGCACTCGTAAAAGTAGTTTGTCCCTGGCGAAATACGGTAAGATACATCGTCATTTCTCCCAGAGAAATTCTACCGGCAACTGTTAATACCACAATCCATGCATAAGCGACATAGAAAGTTGCAGTACTTAACAAACCTAATAAATAACTCCAAAATCCGCGTTTGATTGTTAAATCTCGGTCTTCACCGTAAAGTTGATCGAATAGATTGCGATAACGTCCCAATAAAATTTCACCGAGTTGATAAAGTTTCACCTCCTTGGCAAAATCTTCACGAGCAACCAGTGTCTCTAAATATCGTTGCTGACGGGTTTCGGGGGCACGGTAGCGATATAAACGAAAAGCAACTCCTGCAAAGCGAGTTTCGGCAATAAACGCCGGTATGGCGGCTAAAATCAATACTACTACAGCCCATACCGAAAAGTTTATCAGCAAAGCACCATAAGTAAGCAGCGATAAACCACTTTGCACCAAACCAAAAGTACGATTAACTAAAGAAAGCGGACGACTAGAAGCTTCGCGCCGCGCATTAGTCATTTTGTCGTAAAATTCCGAATCCTCAAATTGACGCAATTCCAACGTCAGCGCTTTTTCAATGATCAGTACATTTACTCTTTGACCTAGTAATACTCTTAACAAAGACTGAGCAATACTAAGTCCGCGCTGGCTTCCCGCAAGAAAAGCCACAGCAACCGCTTCTAATCCCACATACATCAAAGGAAGAGAAGTGTTTATATTGTCTTGTGCTGAAGAGAAATTTCGGGTTTCAACAACACCATCGACGATTAACTTGCCAATATAAGCAACAGCAGCCGGTAACAGCCCTGCTACTATTGTTAAAGTTGCCAAAATAATCGTAAGAGTGCGGTTAGTAGTCCAAACTAAATTTATAGCTCGTCCACTGTAGCGAAATACAGCGAATGATTGGCGTAGGTTGTTACGTATTTTGCTAATCCTCATTTTGATCAATATACCGCGGAATTAGTGGCGATCGCTGATGAAAGTGTATAAGGTATTAATATATTTATTCAGCGACGCGGCATCAAATGACTTTTAATTCTTGCGTAGATGAAAATGATATATAGCAATGCAACACAAAAAATACTGAAATAGTAAAAATATTTTTATATCGATGGAATAATACGCTTGGTATTTTTCATCAAACAGCATAAACAAAGTAAATCAAATCAACTTTAAATTTAAATTTAAATCTAAATCTATGAATGTAGAACAAGAAATCAAATCATTACCCATCGTAACTTATAGTAAAAAGAATACTTGTATTAAATACAATAATGTTATCAACTGGACTCTGCTTGGAGATTTCAATGTTGTATATGAATCACGTTGCCCGGAAAAAAATATTCATCGCAAACAAACAATGTGTTTTGATGATTTACCATTACAAATAAAAATTTTGATAGCTGAAGAAGCGATAAAAAGTCCTCTATTAAAGACTTTAGATTCGAGAGAACAATTTAAATTAGTTCTTCTTGCTGTTAAAGAGTCAGCGATAAATTCATGGTTATAGCTATAAACAAATATGGGTTACAATTTACAAATCGTCCAATTAGCTACAAAGATTGAATCCATAAATTAG
>JBCBQE010000715.1:0-3992 GCA_039820385.1 Cyanobacteria bacterium J06635_10 | reverse complement strand
ATGTGGAATATTACTTGAGACATTGGATTATACGCACCAAGGTGTGTTTGTGAAGCATCTCCTCCGGAGATACAGCGGATTGAGAATTGGAAATAGAACATTCCATCTTAATCCTTATATAAAAATGGTATAACAACCACTTACTAAACATTAACTACTAACCGTATTATTTTGATAACTGTTCACTGTTCACTGCTCACTGTTCACTGCTCACTGTTCACTGTTCACTGATTTAACTATGTTTGGAAACCATTTAATTGTCGGTGTTTCGGGTACTGGATTAACCGATCAAGATAAAAGGATACTGAGTAAATTAAAACCGGTGGGGGTTTGTTTTTTTGCGAAGAATTTTCGTGATGGCGAACCTTATGAGGTGTGGTTACAAAGCTTCAAAGGATTAAGTGAAGAAATACGAGAATATACTGAACGTAAATCGATGTTTATTTCCATCGATCATGAAGGAGGAAGAGTTATTCGCACGCCTTTACCAATTACGCGATTTCCCTATAGTTATGTGTGTCGTCAACGAGCAAAAGAAGTGGCGATCGCCATGGCGACAGAGCTAAAATCCTTGGGAATTAACGTTTCTTGGGCACCGGTTGCGGATATTTTTTCTAACCCTAATAATCCGATAATTGGTCCTCGCGCTTTCGATATAACGCCGGAGAAAGCAGCCGAATATGCTCGGGAATACTTCCTCGGACTTCAAGAATCGGGAATTATCGCTTGTGCTAAACATTTCCCCGGACACGGAGATACTAGTACTGATTCTCATTTAGCATTACCAGTATTGAATTTAACTGAAGAAGAGTTACAAAAGCGAGAATTAATACCATTTAAAACCTTAATTGCCGAGAAAATACCTTTAATTATGACAGCTCATATTGTCTTTCCCCATATAGGAGGAGATAAACCCGCAACATTTTGCAAACCAATTTTGAATAAGATACTTCGAGATGAACTTGGTTTTCAAGGGGTTGTGGTATCAGATGATTTAGATATGAAAGCTGTTGCGGATATGTATAGTAAGAGTGGTACGGTAGCACAAACATTAAATGCCGGTTGCGATGTATTTTTAATGTGTGGGAATCTCCCTTCGTCATCTACCGAAAGGATTGAGTTTATTGCTGAAGATTTTGAAAATTCTTTAGCAAATGGAAGTCTTGATGAATCGGTGGTGGAAGCTGCTAATAGTAGGATTGAGAAGTTGTTGAAGGAAACGCCGCAATATTCGGTGGAGATGTTGGATCGAGATACTTTATTAAAACATGGAGAATTAGCGATCGCTTGTAGTTTTGGTAATTGAATTGTCATCGATGGCAATTGTAGGGTGTGTCTACAAATGGTTAGTGTTTTTTCAACGCAGAGGGAGGGGAGGTAAGCGCAGAGGAGCGCAGAGTTTTTTTGCGGAGAAGAAATTGGTTAGGCAGTCTCAAATTTTAGCCGGTAGAATGCTTCAAATCCAAAATCCAAAATCTGTCTTGAAAAGTTTTGGGGGGAAGAGAATCTACACCCCAAACTTTCCGCAAAATCTAAAATCGAATCATCTTGCTCTCAATAATTGTACAAAGGTATCGCTTACGATATGGTCTTTAGTATCGGCAGCGTAGTTTATCAATTTTTCTCGTAAGTCTTTAGCTTGATTCAAGGGTAGTAAGGTTGCCAGGAGAAAATAAACTCCGCGAAAACGTGAATCGCCAATATTATCGATTAATCTCGATTCTGCTTCGTCGCTGTCGCCGAGGAAGGTTTGCACGATAAAGTAATCCATTATTTTATCATGACGGAAGTACCATTGTTTATGTGCTTCACCGTCGGAATCTTGCCACTGACGACTGACTACCATTTTGTATTTTTCGTCTTCCATACAGAGTAATTCGTTGTAGAATTCATCTGCTGGTAAAGCGCTTTCATCGTTAATTCGCATTTGATAAACGGCTTCAGAAAGTTGTTTGAGGGGAAATTCCTGTTTCCAAAATCTTTCGTATTCTTCCGCCATCAAATTGTATTGTTGCTCTTGTAGGTGGAATAAGTCGGGATTTTCGTCTTGGGAGAGCATCAGAGCAATTAACGTCAAATCCATCGGGTTGGAAAGAATTCGTTTGACTGCGGTTAATTCTTCCGGTGTTTGTGGGGTGTTTAAGCTTTGGTTAATATAGCGTACGCGAAGCGCATGCCCTTTGGGCTTATCGCAAAGTTTATCGTAATCAGTACCTTGGATTTTGGCATCTGTAGGGAGGTGTGGTTGAAGAGAGAATAGAAATTGTTGAATTTGCGATCGTTGTAGGGGTTGTAAATAATAAGTTTTTGCGGTGGAAGGTGGTTCCCATTCTAAGGGTTGGGTAGTCATGATAATATTACCGCGGAAATAGCTTTCGACAAATTGTTTAATTTGAGCGCGGGTATCGGCTGTAACTTCGTTTAATCCATCAATACAAATATCAATAGCGCCGCTGTAGATGAGATTTTTGAGGAATTGAGCATCTTGTGCTTGTCCGTGGAGTTTATTTTGGATGGCTTCGATTACACCTCGATCACATTTACTAGCTGGTAGAAATACTAGAATTCGCTTTGAAGTTTTGATCAGGTAGCGGAGAAACATTGATTTACCCAAACCCGAATCTCCTTCTAATACTATTTGCCCTTGGATATTAGGGATTGCTTTTGCGATCGCGACAATTTTTGATGGAGATGTAGTGTATTGTGTATCTAGAGAATTTCGTGTTTCTGTAACGCCAGATTCGGGGAAATATACTTTTTCGTCAAAGTTATTTAAACCAGCATCAGCGAGTAGGGAAGGTTGAAAAGGTTGAAATAGTTTGTGACGGAGGAAAGGAATCCAAGCCAGGAGAAAACCGACATAACCCATACCGAAAATACGTCTTACCCAAGGATTCCAGAAAAAGATGGCTTGGATTTGGGGAGATTTGGGATAAGCGAAGATGAGTAATAACCAGAAAGCAGCGTGGATTAAGATGATATTTCTGAGTTTGGAAAGCGATTCCCAACCTTTGAGGTTAGTGATTTCCGATTTTATTTTCTCAGCACGGGTAGATTTGATTGCATTAAGGTTATTGTAATGACGTTGGAGTAAGGCAATATCTTGAGGTTGCCAAGAAACGTTTTTGTAAGCAACAACTTCTGTAATTTGTTTTGCTAAATTTTGTTGTAATTTGGTTAAACCTTCACCTCTAATTGCTTCGGTGGCTTTGAGAAATAAATTTAGTGTTTTTACTCCTTGTTTGTGTGTAAGCTTTGATGGAGTACTTTTCGGCTCACCAATCCATTTGAGTAAGTTTTTCACATCGTTATTACCACCACTCAGGAAATAAGTATGCCAACGCCATAACGAAATAGTTGAATAACCGTCGTAATGAACGCTATTAAGTACAATTAGAGATTGTTGTAACTTTAGTTGTTGTATATTCCCCAAAGCCTCTGCTGCATTGCTACGAACATATGTTTCAACGGATTTATCTTTGAGAAAGTCGAGAATGTCTTTAAAATAGGGTTTGGCAGCATCTCCCATTTTCCCCAAAGCCTCTGCTGCACTTCTACGAATTTCTGAGTCAAGGGATTTATCTTTGAGAATATTAACAATATCTTTGACGTAGGGTTTGGCTTCATCCCCCATATTAACCAAAGCGGATGCTGCACGACTACGAACATCTGAGTCAACCGATTTATCTTTGAGAATATCGGCGATGTCTTTGACGTGAGGTTTAGCAGCATCCCACAGGTTAATCAAAGCCGATGCTCCATCCTTATGAAAGGATGAGTCAAAGGATTTATCTTTAACGTAGGGTTTAGCAGCATCTTCCAATTTCCCCAAAGCCTCTGCTGCATTAACACGAATATCCGAGTCAAGTGATTCATCTTCGAGAATATCGGCAATATCTTTAACGTAGGGTTTGGCAGCATCTCCCATATTTCCCAAAGCCTTTGCTGCGTTACTACGAACATTTGAGTCAACCGATTTATCTTTAGATCTG
>JBCBQE010000714.1:0-4001 GCA_039820385.1 Cyanobacteria bacterium J06635_10 | reverse complement strand
CCACTTTATTGCCGTTGCTGTGACACTTTGACTGATTTTTAACGTAATAATACGGCTTGTGGTGTCACGCACCATCCGAGTATTGTGCCAGTTGCATAAGTCAAAGTGTCACAGCAACGGCAATAAAGTGGGAAGAAAATCTACACCACTTTTTGCCTCCCCTACAAGAAAATATGCCATAAAAAAAATTGTGAGGAATACTAATGATATATAACGATAAGATTTTAACATTGGCAGATTTATCAAAGGTGCAAGCCCTTGAATATCCAGATGCTAGAGCATTAATATTCAAGGATAAAGTACTTACTTATTCACAATTAGACCAAGGAAGTAATAAGGTAGCAAATGCACTTTTATCCCAAGAAATTCAATCAGGTTCGCGAATAGCAATTTTAGCTAAAGATTCACTTAAAAGTTATGAAATTTTGTTTGCTTGTAGTAAAATAAATGCTGTTTTAGTACCAATAAATTGGCGTTTAGCTGCTGCTGAGATCAGTTATATTCTCAAGGATGCTAATGTTGAAATTCTTTTTGTTGGACCTGAATTTTATCAATTAATAGAATCCATTAGAAACGAACTTGATGGTATTAAAACCATTATTGCCTTAGAAAAGACCGATCGCAATTGGCTAATTTATGATAACTGGAGGCAGGAATATAGTGACAAACCAACAAATATTGCTGTTGACGAAAATGATGTAGCCGTACAAATGTATACTAGTGGCACTACAGGACGACCTAAAGGTGTTCAACTAGGACATTACAGTTTTTTTGCGATCGCCAAGGAATTTGCAAAACGCGGCCTTAGCTGGATAAATTGGAACGAAACTGACAAGAATCTGGTTACCTTACCTTTATTCCATATCGGAGGTTTATGGTGGGCTATTCGCGGTTTAGCTTCAGGAGCCGAAAATATTATATTAGAAACCTTTGTAGACTTTGAAGTTCTCAAAGCCATTGAAAAATACCGCATCACCAAGACTTGTATGGTGCCAGCAATGATTCAAGTTCTGTTGAGTGAGCCATTATGCCAAAAAACAGATTTTTCATCATTACAATATATCATTTATGGCGGTTCACCTATAGCCGAATCATTACTCAAAAGGGCGATCGCCACCTTTGATTGTAACTTCGTGCAAATATATGGGATGACCGAAACCGGAAATTGTGCTGTCTGTTTACCTGCCGATGCTCATACATCAACAAATACACACAGACTCAAAGCTGCCGGGAAACCCTTTCCTGGTGTATCAGTAGCAATTTTAGACAATAATGGTAAAGAGGTATCTGATTCCCAAGTGGGTGAAATTTGTATCAAATCCCCTGCAAATACCATCGGTTATTGGAAATTACCCGAAGCTACAGCAAAAACCTTAGTAAACGGCTGGATTCATACTGGTGATGCTGGTTATTTTGACGAAGAAGGTTATATTTATATTTGCGATCGCGTTAAAGATATGATTGTTTATGCTGGAGAGAATGTCTACCCGGCAGAAATTGAAAATATTTTATACGAACATCCAGCAGTAAGTGAGGTTGCTGTAATTGGTGTTCCAGATGAAGATTTTGGAGAAACGATAAAGGCGATTGTTGTCCTCAAAACAGGCATAAAAGCAACTGCACTAGATATTATAAATCATATCCGGGGTAAACTTGCCGATTTTAAGTTACCTAGAAGTGTTGAATTTACTCAATCCTTACCAAGAACGCCAAGTGGTAAAGTACAAAAAGCCAAGCTTCGGGAAAAGTATTGGCAAGGCTACCAACGTCGTGTTAATTAGACTTCTTGCTACACCCCACCCGCCCCTAAAGGGGCACCCTCACAGCAAAGCGGGGAGGGTTGGGGAAAGGTGGTATCTGTACCTCATATAAATGAAATCTGCTGTATCTCTCTAGCAAGGTATTTTGGGTAATTCATAATCTGTATGGAAAAATCAACAATTTCGAGTAATCACCGAGTTCCCCTCTGGAAACCATTAACTGTACGTAACTTCCTACTCCTGTACATCGGTGAAAATGTTTCACTTCTAGGGGATCAGTTCTACATAATAGCATTGCCTTGGTTAACAATACAGTTAACTAACTCTGGTATCAGCTTAGGTACAGTGTTGATGAGTGCAGCAATTCCCCGTGCTGTTTTGATGCTGTTTGGTGGTGTTTTTAGCGATCGCTTTTCACCACGATTAGTTATGCTTGTTTCCAATGCTTTACGTGGTTTACTAATAGTTTCATTTACCCTAATAGTTGCCTTTAAGCTAACACAACTATGGCATCTTTATTTCTTTGCTGCGAGCTTCGGAATATTAGACGGCTTCTTTATCCCTGCATCTAAGTCAATTATACCTACACTAGTACAAAGAGAATATTTAGTCGCAAGTAATACCTTAAGCCAAGGAACTTCTCAAGTAATTTTACTGATTGGACCAGCTTTAGGTGGTTTGCTGATAGCAACTGCCGGTATTGAGACAGCATTCGCAATTGATGGTCTTACTTTCATAATTACAACAGTAACATTATTGCTGATCAAGAGTACGAAACCAAAAGCTACTAAGTTAAATGGGGAATCAAATAAAAATTCTACCCCAACTAATAAAAGTATAAGTTTAATAATTGGTATGCGTGAAGGACTCAACTATGGATGGCGTAATCACTCCCTGAGAGTACTTCTACTAATATTAGTAATGCTAAATTTTCTTTTTGTAGGTCCCTTACAAGTCGGCATAACTTCACTAGCTCACAGTCGTTTTCAAGGAGGTGCAGTAGCTTTAGGGATAATGCAATCAGCTTGGGGTGGTGGTGGATTCTTAGGGACACTCGCACCTCAATTTATCCGAAATCTGCCAAAACTTGGAGTTTTAATGGTGAGTCTTGCTAGTATACAAGGCTTTGGTCTGTTTCTACTTAGCTCGATCCCAAATATCGCACTAGCTGCTATTACAATTACTATATTGGGATTTTGCAGTGGCTTTTTTACTGTGGTAGGAATTACCTGGATTCAGAAACAAACCCCACCTGAAATGTTAGGAAGAGTTATGAGTTTGGGGATGTTTTCTTCCTTTGGTATTGCTCCTTTTTCATTTGCTTTAGCTGGTGTCTTAGTTAATTTTAATTTGACAATTCTTTTCACTGTTGCAGGTAGCATCATGGTGATTGTGAGTGCTTTGTTGGCATTAAATTCATCAGTACGGGAGATTAATTAACAATGGTAAAAATGGGAGCCTGACAACATTTGCGATCGCAAATGTTTGGGAGGGTTAGCCAAAGTACAAATTTCCGTTTCCTTGCAAACTCAGTCTATGCTTCAGGTGACAATTGTCAACATGACTTACGATATTCTCATACCAATTCTGTATGAGGCTGCGCTAAATCGCTCTCAGCCTAGAAGGCTGGAGCTACACGTACAAAGCCAACCGTTAGGTGGCTAAATTCGGCCCATCTTTATAAAGAAATGCTATCACAAATGGTTGATGGTGCGTGACGCTACAACATTTATTGCTACCTTCAATTTTTTTCTAAACTACACACCCTACAAAATGATTAATAACAAAAATGGTACATTTGTATGAAATTACAACCCATCTAAATCAATATTTTTTAATTGTGTATTACCAGGCTTATATTCACGCGCTGCTTGAACTAATAGCTTCAATTTACCCTGCGATTGTGCCCATTGAATTAAATTAAAGACGATTTCTTGCATATCTTTTCCTCCAGCTATTGAATCTAGATTTTCACCCAATCTAAAATCAATCATTATCTGTAAATCATTTTTATTTAGATAAGCATTGATAATGGCTTTAAATATTTTTTCTCTTTGTTGACGGTATTTTTCTTCGAGTTGTAAATTTGAGTTTCTCTCGTTTTCTAATTGCTTTTCTAATTGTGTTTTTTGAATTTCCCACAAATTCGCATCATCAATTAATTTTCTGACATCAACCTTTTCAAAACTTAGTTCGCACTCAATCTCATATTTACGTTTTTCTAAACGTCTTTGCAAATTT
>JBCBQE010000713.1:0-4002 GCA_039820385.1 Cyanobacteria bacterium J06635_10 | reverse complement strand
TTTCGTCCGTAATTCCTTCTCTAAATGGGGGTAGAATATCTCGAACTAAATTATCCCGAGAAAATCCATTAATTAATTCAATATAGGTCAAATCTTCTTCTGGGGAATACCACATATTCGAGCGATAACCCAGAGTTTGTCCCCGATGAATGTACCAAAAGCGATTGGGAGACTCTATAGTTCCGACTCCCAAACCATAGGAAGAATAGTTCTCAGAATCAATAGCAGGGGTGGTATCAAGCATTTGCTCTAAAGTTTGAGGTTCGAGCAAATCACCTTTAAATAAACTTCGAGCAAAAGTATCCAAATCTTGACTGTTGGAAACCATAGCACCCGCAGCCCAAGTCCAAGAAATATTGGCTACGCTAATATTATCTAAAGTACCGTTTCCATCAAAATCCCAATAACCACTGATGTAACCCCCAGGAATTTCTTCCTCTTTAGCGAAAAAAGTATTTTCTAAATTTAAAGGTTCAACAATACGAGTTCTAATTTCCGCTGCAATATTATTACCCGTTACAGCTTCAATTATTAATCCTGCCAAAATAAAATTGGTACTGGAATATCTCCAAGACTCCCCCGGTTCAAAGAAAGGTTCTACACCATCAATCAAATCGACTAATTCCTCTGGTTCCCATTCTTTTAAAAATACAGTGGGATCTATTGCTGCTTGGGTAAATAGTACATCAACATAATCAGTAATGCCGCTAGTATGTTGTAAAAGCTGTTTTAAAGTAATTTTTTCAGAGTTAGGAATATCAGCAGTAATACTCTCAGGAAGCAATGTAGCCAGAGTCTCTTCCAAACTCAACTTACCTTCTTCAACCAACTGTAATACAGTCGTCGCCACAAAAGTTTTGGTAATACTACCAATTTCAAAACGGTCATCTGCCCCTAAAGGTGTATTATCTTCTAATCTAGAAACACCACTCGCTGCAAACCAACTACCAAACGGAGAGACAATTGCTACTGCTGCACCAGGTATTTCTGCTGCACGAGTTCCATCCAAAGCATTTTGTAGTCGTTGTTCTAATTCATCATCTAAAGTAATTTGACCACCTTCAACTTGAGCTTTACTCAAATCAAACTCAGATAAATTAGGCGCATTTATATTTACCGTAATACCAGTATCTGGAGGTGGTTCGCTGAGGGTAAAATTATATAAAGAAATTGTTTCTTCCGATTCGATTAAAAATTCTGGTTCGGTGCTAAAACTAACAATTGGTTTCATTGTATTTAAGTAATAATTCCATCAATTAACTATGTAGAGACGTAGCACTGCTACGTCTCCAAATATCACCGGACAACAGAAAATCTTTGTAAAGCGAACTACAACAACGCCTTAAATCAAACTCAGTCCAAATTATCCCTCTCCTTAGCAGCATTAATTTCTGCCTCTAATAACTGCGCTAATTCGTCTTCAGACATAGAATCTAAATCGGATGAATTCTCTGTTGATATTTCTTCAGACAGAGAAATTGATTCTTCCAATTGACTATCTGTTGGATTTGCATTAACCAAAGTTTGAGCAAGATAATTACTCAATGATTCAATTGTGGGAAAATTCCAAGCAATTGTTGCTTCAATAGCACGGGGATAATTCAACCACTCCTCTAAATCCTGCGCTAATTCCACAGCAATTACCGAATCAATCCCATAGTCAGCAAAAGATTTATTTATATCTATAGTGTTTTCCGGTAACTTTAATTTCTTACTCAACCAGTTGACTAACCAGGTTTGGATTGAGGAAGCATTTTTAGGAGAGAGGGGGGGAGGGGGAGAGGGGGTAGAGGGGGTAGAGGGGGTAGAGGGGGAAGAGGGGGAGATTTGTTTTTTTAGAAATTCGTCTAATTCCCAGTCTTCTGCGGGTAAGGTTTGTTCGATATCCCCGATAGTGTCAATGTAACTAGATATCAATTCGGTATTTTCTTGGGGAGATAAAACTGTAGGTTGAGAAGTTAATAAAGCTTGTCTGAGTTTCTCTTCAAAGTTAAATTTCACCCATTCAATAGCACGAGAAATTGAATTGGAAGGTGAATTTATTTGTGTGTGATGTAGAGCAGCCCAAAGAATCGCAAAAGTTGTGATTTCACCGGTTAATATGGCAGCCCAACGAGTTGCTGTAACTACCCCGTCCTGACGGACACCCCTCTCCTTATTAAGGAGAGGGGATGGGGGTGAGGTTTTTTCATCAATCTCCTTATTAAGGAGAGGGGATGGGGGTGAGGTTTTCTCATAAATCTGACTGGCTGCTGCTTGCAATTTTTCAGCGACTTCTCGAGCTTGCAAACTTTCACGAATAAAATTGATTAAACTTCCACTTTCATGAATTGCTCTTGAACCTAAAAACATATTTAATGTCTCTGTAGGTCCTTCAAAAATACGTAAAATTCTGGCATCCCGTAAAATCTGTGGCGCTATATTAGTTTCGATATAACCGCGTCCACCCAATACTTGTACTAAACTATCAGCAGCATACCAATAAAATTCGGGAGCAGCAGTTTTACAAGCCGTATATATTTCTATGGGAATTACTTCCCCTGCATCCAATCTTCGAGTAACTTGAGAAACTAAATTTTCCGTAGCAGTTATCGCAGCAGTAATTTCACTTAAGCGTTTGAGTACAAAAGGATTCTCTAATAATTTACCTGTAGAAACAGAACGCCGAGAACTGTAGCGCAACATTAATTGAGTACAGCGCTTCATACCTCCCACACTCGCAGCGGCGATCGCCAATCTTCCATACATCATCGCGTCTTGTGCTACCTGCATTCCAGCGCCAGGATTGCCTAACATCTGCTCTACACTTACAGGTACATCATTGAGGTAAATGGTATTTTGTACCATCCCTCGCATTCCCATTGTCAAAGCTTCTTTACCCTGACGCATCTGGGTACCTTTTCGTACAGCAAAGCCACTAATTCCCTGCCAACTTCCATCTTGATTTTGATGCCGTACAAATACATTTGTCACCCCAGCCCAATTAGCAGAGCCGCTCCAAATCTTGGTACCCTGCAACCTCCACCCATCACCATCAGGAATTGCTTGAGACGCGATCGCTTGGGGATTTGAACCAGCACCCGGTTCAGTAATTGCAAAGGCTGCTAACTCCCTTCCCGTTGCCAAAATAGGCAATAATTCATCCTGCAAAGCCTTGCTACCGTAGCGCAAAATTGGACGAATCCCCAAAATATTATTTAATCCCACAAACAGCGATAGAGTAGGATCAATTGCACCCAACTGTTGCAACACCCGCATCGTATCGTAATTACTCAATCCCAAACCACCATATTCACGAGGAACCTGCATTCCCAATAATCCATGATTGCCAAAATCAAGGACAATATGAGGAGGAATACTACGACGCTCATCAATCAAACGCGAATTAATATAATTACTCGCATACTCCCTCAACCAAACAATCAAATCATCCGCACTTTTCTTAGATTTCTCCCTCTCTCCCTCACTCCCTCTCTCCCTCACTCCCTCTCTCCCTCTCTCCTTCTCTCCTCTTCTCCCAATAGCATTCAAACTATTATTCTCAAAACCCGCACGACAAGCATACCTTTGAATTTTACCGCTGGTTGTTTTAGGAATACTCCCCGGCTTCAGTAAAACTACTGCATAAATCTGTAACTGATGCTGCTGTGAAACCGCCGATCGAATAGATTCAATTACTTTGTCAACTTCAACACTCCGCCAACCTTCCCGCTTCACCTCCTGAACAATTACTAACCCCTCTTGCTTCGCTTCTCCGCCAATTTCCACACCAAAAGCAGCACCACATGCCGGCTGTAAACTAGGATGACTCTGTTCTACTGTCAACTCGATATCTTGCGGGTAATAATTACGACCGCGAATAATAATCGTATCTTTTATCCTTCCAGTTATATATAATTCCCCTTCCCTAATAAATCCTAAATCACCCGTGCGTAAATAATATCTCTCCCCTGCTTCCCCCCCTCCCCCTGCTCCCCCTGCTCCCCCTGCTCCCTCCGCTCC
>JBCBQE010000712.1:0-4002 GCA_039820385.1 Cyanobacteria bacterium J06635_10 | reverse complement strand
AGCTAATGCTTCATCTTGAATGTAGCCGTTTTCTTTTGCTGTTTGGATAGCACCTTCATAGTGTATAATTGCTTCTGCTTTATCTCCTAAACAACGACTTTTTTCTGCTGCCACTAAATCTGCATAATGACTGTAATTCATTGGTGCGTGGTTAGCCCAGTTTTGGATGGTGGCTTGATGGCTGTTAACCAGTTCGAGAATTGCAGTTTGTTTCTCTGGGGAGGCATTATCGTACACCGCTAACTGAGACAGGGTTGTAAACAAATAAAACGGTGGTACAGCAGCTTTTCCCCCAACACCGGCAATGTAATTGAATGCGCTCTCGGATAGGTTAATTGCTTGTTCGTAGCGACTAAATAGGTAACTCAGTATCAGTTTGTATAGATAACCGCAGAACAAAGCTCCTATTTCCCCTGCTGCTTGATATTCTGCAAAACCTTCTGTCTCGTTAAAAACACTACCAGTTAAGGTGCAGATATCTTCTACTTCCTCACCGAGCAAATTCAAGGTAGTTTGACGTAAAGCTTGATTATATGCTAACTGGGTAGATTGCTTAATTTGTGCGATCGCATCGCTCTTGTTTTGTAGTGAAACTTTCAACTCGGACAATTCCGTTCCCAGTAAATACAGAATCCAACCTTCATTGAAATAACCCCAGCTAGTCATGTCATATTCCCCTGACTCCATGCCATATTCCCTTCCCTGACGTAGCAGAGGTAGGGTTTCCCGCAGGTGAAGTTTCCAATTACGAGCAAAAATACCAATCATAGTCAAAGACTGTGCAGCAGCAGCTTTGCTAAAGAATTTTTGGCACAATTCCAAAGCAATGTCACTCAAGCGAAATGCAGTATCAAAGTCTTTTAAAACGATATTCAGCAAAATGACATAATTAGAATAACCAATTGCCGATAAAGCATTATGCCCGTGTTTGAGAGCAAGTTGCACCTGAGCAAGGGTTGTCATTAAATATAAAAGTGGATTTGAACCCAGACAAGCAGGCCCGATTTTAATCAAAATCCCCGCCGCAGCCTCAATTTCTGGGTTATCCATGGGGGGTAAATCCAATAAATTTTCTAAACCAACTTCCTCCATTTGGGTAAGAGTAGTCTGTAAAGCTTGCTGAAATTGTTCATCGCTTGGTGAGAAAGGAATATCTACACCCAATAATTTCAACGACTCCAAACCGATAGCGATTGCATCAGTTGGCTTTTGTTGGGCTACACAAGCAAGAATTTTCGATTCCTGGATGGGAATGCGATCTAAGATGGTTTGACAGTGAGAAAGGGTGATAGCTACCCATTCTTCCATGGCTGCGAATTCACCACTGAGGTAAGCAGTTTCCACGGTGATGGTATGCAAAGCTAAGGTGAAGGAATATTGGCTTTGCCAAGCATCTGCTGGTAAATAGTCAATACCGATGCGGGCATTATTATATGCAGTTCCATAGGCTGTATTTTTTCTGGCTTTGCGGGCTGCAATTAAATTTAATTCTGCCAGGGTACAACCTTCGGTGACGGTAAGATGTTCCTTACCCCTTTGATTGAGTTGGTTGACGATGTTGAAAATCCGATCTTCTAATTCAGATTCTGGCGTATTTTGCAACAGTAATTGCCCGATTGTCCAGTGTAAACTTTGCTTCTGATCTTCAGCAATTAAGGCATAGGATGCTTGTTGGACGCGATCGTGAAGAAATCTATAGGGTACCCTTATCTCCCTCTCCTGTTCAACCTCTTGTTGGCTTTGGAAAAACTTGTAATTATCGCTAATTGGCAAAATCAAACCCGCACCCAGCGCCGGCCACAGAGCATCTGCTGCTTGATGTTCGCTCAGTTGGCAAATTATCGCTAAGGTTTTCAAGTCAAATTCAGCACCAATACAGGCGGCCCGTTGCAAAGCAATTTGGGTTGATTCTGGTAATTTTTGCAACTGCTGCACCATAAAGGTGACAACATCATCGGTAAGTGCTAGGGAGCGCACCTGGACAATATCGCATTCCCAAACCCCTAACTCGCGATTAAAGGTAATATAGCCATCTTGATGCAATCCTTGGAGAAACTGGGTGGTGAAGAAAGGATTTCCTTTGGTTTTTTGGGCAATTAATTTCGTTAAAGGCTCAGCAATGACGCGATCGCAACCTAGGGTATCTGCCACCAGGGAATTAATATCAGTTGGCTTTAGGGGTGAAAGGGTGATAGTATTTACCGTGTGGTTCCCTTTCTTTAACTCTTCTACAGTTTGAATAAAGGGGTGAATCGGTGACACCTCATTATCCCGGTAAGCACCTAAAATTAGTAAATTTCCTTTATCTTCCATCAATAATTGCAATAGCTTCAAGGAGCTAAGATCTGCCCATTGCAGGTCATCGAGGAACAATACCAAAGGATGCTGGGGACGGGTAAAAACACGTACAAATTGCTGGAATAAGCGGTTAAAGCGGTGCTGCGCTGCTACCCCCGAAAGAGTTTCCACCGCAGGTTGTACCCCAATCAACCGCTCCAGTTCCGGAATCACCTCAATCAATACCTGTCCTTCCGTACCAATTGCCGCTGAAATTTGCGATCGCCACACCGCTAACTGAGTATCCGTTTCACTCAGTAATTGCCTCAATAAATTGCGGAATGCCTGTACGAATGCTGACAGAGGAATATTACGGTTAAATTGGTCAAATTTTCCTTTAATAAAGTAACCACGTTGCTGGACAATTGGCTTGTGTACTTCATTGATAACAGCCGTTTTACCAATCCCCGAAAACCCAGCAACTAGCATTAATTCCGTATAACTATTAGTATTATTATTCTCTAAACTAGACGAAACACGAGCGAAAGCATCGAGTAGAGTTTGAACTTCCCTTTCCCTTCCGTAAAGCTTTTGGGCAATAATAAACCTGTCACAAATATCTCGCTGCGCTATTTGAAAATCAGTAATATTTCCTGTTTCTTTTAATTGCCTTAAACATGTTTCTAAATCATGCTTTAATCCCAAAGCACTTTGATATCTATCCTCAGCATTTTTTGCCATTAATTTCATAACAATATTATTTAATACTTGAGAAAATTCTTTACTGTTGACTGATAACTGATGACTGTTAACTGAAGGAGGTTGTTTAGCAATATGACAGTGTACCAACTCCATGGGATCGTCACAAACAAACGGTAATTCCCCCGTAAGTAATTCAAATAAAGTTACCCCCAAAGCATAGAAATCAGCACGATAATCCACACCCCGGTTCATTCTTCCAGTTTGTTCCGGTGCTAGGTATGCAAGGGTTCCCTCTAAACTATTGGGATTTTTGATTTCTTGTGTTTCCTTCGGTAATAAAGAAGCGATACTAAAGTCAATTAATTTAACTTGTTTGCTTTCCGGATGGATTAATATATTCGCTGGTTTAATATCTTTATGAATAACGCGGTTTTGATGCAAATCGTGGAGAATATCAGCAATTTTGACCGCGATTGAGAATATTTCTTCTATTTTTATCTGTATATTACCTTGTCTATTTTGTTTGACATATTCCCGCAGGGAAATTCCCCCAAAATCTTCCATTACCAAGGCATAACCATTATGATATGGTTCTAGATTATAGGTTTGGATAATTCCGGGATCGTTGAGATTTTTGGCAATGGTATATTGATTGCGAAATTGTACCAGTTCGCTAAAGCTAGGATAAGCATTTTTCAGAAGTTTAATTACCACTGGTAAAGAATCGCTTTCTCGGTATCCTCGATAAACCAGAGTTCTTAAACCGTTATAAAGTTCCTCGCTAACTTGATAACCGGAAATATAGACTTCAGTGCTAACCATAACCTTTTAAAACTTCGTATTTTCACACTTAGTATTCCCAGAGAAGTCAATAAATTTACATTATCTTCAAAAATTGCGCTTTGGGGGTAAAGTTGACAGCAGCGTCTTATATTTAGCCTTAGTGGCGGAAAAACTCTCTTTAAGTCTTACCTCTGCACCCTCCGCGTCTCTGCGGTATATTATTAAAATTTTATAATATAC
>JBCBQE010000711.1:0-4004 GCA_039820385.1 Cyanobacteria bacterium J06635_10 | reverse complement strand
AACAGTGAACAGTGAACAGTGAACAGTTAACAGTGAACAGTTAACAGTGAACAGTGAACAGTGAACAGTGAACAGTTCAAGTTTCTACCCCCATTAACCTACAAATCATATAACCCACCCAAAATCGATTAAAACCTCACATATCCTACAACTATCAACTATCAACTAACCACTAACAACTAAAAGATGAATAACACAACATTCAAAACAGATGTACTAATAGTCGGTGGCGGCCCCGTCGGCATGGCAACAGCAGCCGAGTTACGCTACCAAGGCATCGATTGCATTTTGATCGAAAAAACAGATGGAGTAGTTCGCGATCCTAAAGTAAGTACCGTAGGATATCGTTCCATGGAATACTGCCGGCGTTGGGGAATTTCCGAACAAATACGAAATGCCGGTTGGGATAAAAATCATACCTTAGATGTTGCTTGGGTAACTACCGTCGGAGGGCATGAAATCTTCCGGATTAACTTTCCATCCTATGCCGATCGCACTCAACCAGACTACGCTCCAGAAACGGAACAAGTATGTCCCCAACATTGGTTTGCTCCCGAATTTCTCAATTTTCTCGGAAAATATCCCCAAGGCTGTATCAAATTACATTCTCAATTAGAAGATTTTCAACAAATGGATGACGGAGTAGTTGCTCAAATTACAAATTTAGATAGTGGAAATACAGAAATTATCCACGCTAAATATATGGTAGCGAGCGATGGTGCCCGGGCTAATATTCGCAAAGAATGCGGCATTGATGCGACTCAATATCATGACACCCAGGTATTTCAAAGCGTTGTCTTCCAAGCACCAGAATTAGCATCTCAACTTGGCCATCGCAATGCAGTGGTTTTCTTCTTAGTAAATCCGACAATCCAAGAGCCTTTACGCGCTGTAGATGGAAAAGGAGAATATCGCTTAATTTTAAAACCCCAAGAAAACGGTGAAGTTCATGATGCCTTAGAAGCAATTCGAGCAGCCATCTCTATTGACACCCCAGTAGAAATTATTTCTAACCTTCCTTGGCGTTTAACTCATCGAGTTGCAGAAAAATTCCGTCATGGACGCATATTCTTCGTTGGTGACTGCGCTCATACACTTTCACCATCGGGTGGTTTCGGCATGAATACCGGTATCGGCGATGCAGTCGATCTTGGTTGGAAACTTGCTGCTACAATAAAAGGTTGGGCTGGTGCAAATCTACTAGATACCTACGAAATCGAACGCCGCCCTATTGCCGTGCGAAACCTTGAAGCAGCAAACGCCAACCTGCAACGCACTCAAAAACGGAGTATACCCCCAGATATTGCCAGCGACTCTCCCAAAGGAGAAGCAATTCGCAAACAAATGGCAGAAGGAATGGAACGTAGTGGAGTGAAAAAGGAATTTGATGCACCAGGAGTTCACCTCGGTTTCCGTTATGAATCCCCTATAACGATCGCTGATGGGTTACCTCCGGGAGATGGCAGTGAATGGACTCAGAGTAGTTATCCCGGTTGTCGCGCACCCCATGCTTGGTTAAAACCAGGATTATCAACCTTAGATTTATTCGGTTATGGATTTGTATTAATGTGCTTCAATTCACAAGCTGGAATTGAACGTGTAGAAAAAGTTTGTCAGGATAAACATGTACCTTTGACAACTCATTACATTAATAATCCCGACATCGCCAAACTTTACGAGCGTGATTTTGTCCTAGTCAGGCCAGATGGACACGTAGCTTGGAGGAGTAATTCGATACCTGAAGATGTGGAAATAATTATCGATAAAGTACGAGGAGAATTTTGAGCCGTAATTCTGATTATTTTTCTTCCAACTAATTAAAACTTTCAAATACCTACACTGGCAGCTGCGTTACAGTGTAGGCTTTCCTATATCAATGATCAATGATCAATTATCAATTACTCCTTACTTATTACTTCTTACTTATTACTTCTTACTTCTTACTTATTACCCCTAACTCCTAACTCCTAACTCCTAACTTATTACCCCTAACTCCTAACCCCTAACTCCTTACTCATAAAATCTAACAGAATCTGCTGATGTATGGGGCCAAGAGGTCTCACTTCCCCTGCTGTTGTAGAATAACAACTACCATTGCGAATATCTTCAACACTGAGTAAACCCATATCCCAACCTTCACCGAGAACTAATCGATCTAAATCAACTTCTAAGGGTGCGTGGAATACATGACGCACCGCTTTTTCATTTTCATAACAATCAAACTTATAAATTTTTTCTGGTAGAGTGTAGCTAATTTCTTCTAAAATCTCTCGCCTCACCGCCACTTCTGGAGTTTCTCCCGGTTCAATATGTCCGCCAAAAAATGCCCAATAACCAGGATAAACAATAGTTGGGATATTATCCCGCAATTGCATTAAAAATTTGTTGTCTCGATACAAAATTGCGATCGCAACATAATGCATCTGTTGATTACTCATAAAAATTACTATACAACTAAAATAATCATTAGTATTATATATTACTTTTCTTCTAAGTAAAGTTCTCCCATTTCTGCGCCAGCCACGAGAATACTTTCATACTGGGGTAATGCTTTGACTACAACTTTATCTCCGACTTTCCAACCTTTCTGATTGGTTAACACCCAAACTTTGCCAGTAGAGTCATCTAACTGATACATTTGTTGCTCTAACAAAGGAACTTTTCTTTGTACCTTGCCTTGAACGTAAACAGGAGTATTGTTATTGCTTTTTTGCGGTTTTAGTTCGTTAATGGAAGTGACATTCACGCCAATGGCATTCATTCCGTATTGGCTCAAATTACTGCAACTCAGTAGCCCCGACACCAGGAAAGGAGCTAATCCCAGACGCAATATCCATCTCTGGGGGAAAACTTTTCTTACTGTGAGCATTGTAGGCACCATATTTGGAAATTTAAGTATCAGCCCTCGGTTAGTCGTAATTTTCTTATACATAGTTCCCGCGCAATAATAAGTTGTTAACAGAAGCTCCATTCCATTTTCGCTTACGGCAATCTATCTGAGAAGATAAAGAATATGATTAATGCCGTGGCGTACTTACCCGTACATTTAAGGCTCATGGAAACAAAAACAGCAAAACTGCTTGATGGCAAAGCTCTAGGATTAAAGATCCACGAACAGCTTTCCACCAAGATAGCCCAATTACAATCGAAAGTAGGTCGTCCCCCAGGTTTGGCGGTGTTAATGGTGGGTGACAACCCCGCTAGTGCTGCTTATGTCCGTAATAAGGAACGAGCTTGCGCCAAGGTGGGTATTGCTTCGTTTAACAGGCATTTCCCTACAGAAACCAGTTTTAGCGAACTTCAAGAAGTTATTCAAAGCTTGAACAGCGATGAACGAGTAGATGGGATTTTAGTACAGTTACCCCTCCCTGCTCATTTGGATAGCGTAGCGTTGTTACATGAAATTGCTCCCCATAAAGATGCCGATGGACTGCATCCGCTGAATTTAGGACGATTGTTAAGAGGAGAGGAAGGTTTACGCAGTTGCACTCCAGCAGGAGTGATGCGTTTATTAGAAGAGTATTCTATACCTTTGTCAGGAAAACAAGCAGTAGTCTTAGGCCGTTCTATTTTGGTTGGTAAACCAATGTCGTTGATGCTTTTGGAAGCCAATGCTACCGTTACCATAGCTCATTCACGCACTCACAACTTGCAAAACATTACCAAAAATGCCGATATTCTCATCAGCGCGGTAGGAATTCCTCAATTAATTACTGCTGAAATGGTGAAACAAGGCGCAGTTGTGGTAGATGTGGGGATAAACCGCATTACTGACGAAAATGGCAAAAGTCGCTTAATTGGTGATGTCAAATTTGATGAAGTTGCAACCGTTGCAGACTTCCTTACCCCGGTTCCCGGTGGTATTGGGCCTATGACTGTTGCCATGTTGTTACAAAATACTGTTTCGGCTTATCAGTCAACAGTCAACAGTCAACAGTGAGCAGTTAACAGTGAACGGTGAGCAGTGAACAGTGAACAGTGAGCAGTTAACAGTGAACGGTGAG
>JBCBQE010000710.1:0-4008 GCA_039820385.1 Cyanobacteria bacterium J06635_10 | reverse complement strand
GCTGACAATCTAGGGGATTATATCGCATAAAGCCTTAAAATAAAAACAATATTTTTTTGTAGTAAAAGCCCATTGTATGTTATTCATAACTAAAGCTATTACTAATTTTTTTTTACTTGCTTATGTTTACTTACTTGGAAAATAATTCCGAGTAATCCATAGGAATTAAAATAAATATAACAAACTTAATTTGAAGAAGGATGTTTACTTTCTATTTCTGTGGACATCACAATTAATCTTTGAATATTTTCCTGATATTCTCGATAAATTTCGGGAACATCGTTAGTGGTTGAAATTATTAATTCGCCAATAGTCTCCTGAGCACGTTCGTTGATAGAATCAATTAACAGGTTTGGCATTGTGATATTGTCTGACGCTATTTTTTTGATCGCAGAATTCGGGTTATCTTGCTCTAATACAGCTTTTAATACCTGAATTTCATGTTCTGGTAAGCTTTCGTGTAAATCTCTCCATTCTTTCGGTAATTCTTCCTCGCTACTCTCCATTGTCTCTGTTGCTTCAATGGAAATAGTTTCTATGAAATCACCAAAAGGAAACGCTTCTGTATCTGACTGGGGATTTAATAATTTGATTGCAGATGGCTGTTGATTTAGGTTTCCTAATTGTTGCAGTAATTCCCAAACCTGATTTTGTAACAAGTCTCTTTCTTCTTGGAGTAATATAATTTGTTCTTGCAAGTCTTTTAATTGCTGCTTCTCTTCTGCTGTCTGGGTTTCTAATAATTCTAAATTTGCCTCTAATCTTTCTTGCTCGTTGTTTCCACTAGATAATAATTCTTGTTGCTGTTTCTCTTCAATTTCTAATTCTTGAAGCTGCACTCGCAATTCATATAGTTTCTCTTCTAATTGAGGCTTGAGTCTATTGAGTAAAGTTAAATTATTCTCTAATTCTTCCTGCTCGTGAAGAAGTTCCCCAATTTTTGCATGTAACTGGGTGATCTCAGCTTTCGAGACATTACAATTTAATTCTAAACGTCTCTTTTCCGCTGTTATATTTGAATAAGAGTTATTTGCTTCTTCTTTCGATTTTTCAATATTTTTAAATTCATTCTGTAGATGGATGAATTCTGATTCTAATTGTTTTTTCTGTAGAGCAAAGGTGCTTAATTCTCGGTTGAGCGAATCTCTTTGATTGCGGCGATCGCTAACTTGATGTTGCAGTTGATTTGACTCAGTCGCTAAAGCACGACGATGAGCTTCTAATTGACTGACTTCTACTGTCATACTATGTTTTCTATTTTCCAGTTCTTTGATTCGCTTGTGAAAAGAATCTAAAACTAATAATTCATAATTTCTGCGTCGTTTCTCTACAATAAATGTCGCCGCATAGGTAGCAAGTATAGTTACAATTCCCGTAAAAATAGCACTATAAAAGTTCCAGGTGATAACTAAAGTTAAACCGAAACTAACCCCGAAGGCAACTATACCTATAATAAATCGATTGCTGACCATAGAGTCTTGCATATTGCTTGCTTTTAGAATAGTTCATTTATCAAAATTAGTTATTTAGTATCAAAAAATACAGACTATTTCCCATACGACCATCATGTTGTTTTGATAATTAAACTAACATATGAGTATAAAAAAATAGCTGATTAGTCAATATATCTACTTAAAAATATTTTTATTCTTGTTTTTCATTTTGAGCAATTATATTCTGTGCCTTGAAAAAATCTACAAATTGTTTTGCAGTTCTTCCGGAACGCCCATTATGACGAGTGGCCCATTGTAAAGCTTGAAACTCTAGTTCTTCAGTACTAATCTCAATGTTAGATAGTTCTATCAGATGTCGGACAATTTGTAAATAAGCTTTTTGAGAAGCGGGTTCAAAGGTTAAAGTTAAACCAAAGCGATCGCTAAAGGAAAGCTTTTCTTGTAGGGTATCCCAAGCATTAACTTCATCTGAATCTTTCGGTTGGGGCCTATCTGCAAAGAACTCCCGAATTAAGTGGTCTTAGAAGGAAGTTTAACAGCACGGCCGCCAAATGTTGTAGTTTACGCAACCTCCAACCGTCGCCACTTAATTCGGGAGTTCTTTGCAGATAGGCCCCAACCGAAAGATTCAGATGAAGTTAATGCTTGGGATACCCTACAAGAAAAGCTTTCCTTTAGCGATCGCTTTGGTTTAACTTTAACCTTTGAACCCGCTTCTCAAAAAGCTTATTTACAAATTGTCCGACATCTGATAGAACTATCTAACATTGAGATTAGTACTGAAGAACTAGAGTTTCAAGCTTTACAATGGGCCACTCGTCATAATGGGCGTTCCGGAAGAACTGCAAAACAATTTGTAGATTTTTTCAAGGCACAGAATATAATTGCTCAAAATGAAAAACAAGAATAAAAATATTTTTAAGTAGATATATTGACTAATCAGCTATTTTTTTATACTCATATGTTAGTTTAATTATCAAAACAACATGATGGTCGTATGGGAAATAGTCTGTATTTTTTGATACTAAATAACTAATTTTGATAAATGAACTATTCTAAAAGCAAGCAATATGCAAGACTCTATGGTCAGCAATCGATTTATTATAGGTATAGTTGCCTTCGGGGTTAGTTTCGGTTTAACTTTAGTTATCACCTGGAACTTTTATAGTGCTATTTTTACGGGAATTGTAACTATACTTGCTACCTATGCGGCGACATTTATTGTAGAGAAACGACGCAGAAATTATGAATTATTAGTTTTAGATTCTTTTCACAAGCGAATCAAAGAACTGGAAAATAGAAAACATAGTATGACAGTAGAAGTCAGTCAATTAGAAGCTCATCGTCGTGCTTTAGCGACTGAGTCAAATCAACTGCAACATCAAGTTAGCGATCGCCGCAATCAAAGAGATTCGCTCAACCGAGAATTAAGCACCTTTGCTCTACAGAAAAAACAATTAGAATCAGAATTCATCCATCTACAGAATGAATTTAAAAATATTGAAAAATCGAAAGAAGAAGCAAATAACTCTTATTCAAATATAACAGCGGAAAAGAGACGTTTAGAATTAAATTGTAATGTCTCGAAAGCTGAGATCACCCAGTTACATGCAAAAATTGGGGAACTTCTTCACGAGCAGGAAGAATTAGAGAATAATTTAACTTTACTCAATAGACTCAAGCCTCAATTAGAAGAGAAACTATATGAATTGCGAGTGCAGCTTCAAGAATTAGAAATTGAAGAGAAACAGCAACAAGAATTATTATCTAGTGGAAACAACGAGCAAGAAAGATTAGAGGCAAATTTAGAATTATTAGAAACCCAGACAGCAGAAGAGAAGCAGCAATTAAAAGACTTGCAAGAACAAATTATATTACTCCAAGAAGAAAGAGACTTGTTACAAAATCAGGTTTGGGAATTACTGCAACAATTAGGAAACCTAAATCAACAGCCATCTGCAATCAAATTATTAAATCCCCAGTCAGATACAGAAGCGTTTCCTTTTGGTGATTTCATAGAAACTATTTCCATTGAAGCAACAGAGACAATGGAGAGTAGCGAGGAAGAATTACCGAAAGAATGGAGAGATTTACACGAAAGCTTACCAGAACATGAAATTCAGGTATTAAAAGCTGTATTAGAGCAAGATAACCCGAATTCTGCGATCAAAAAAATAGCGTCAGACAATATCACAATGCCAAACCTGTTAATTGATTCTATCAACGAACGTGCTCAGGAGACTATTGGCGAATTAATAATTTCAACCACTAACGATGTTCCCGAAATTTATCGAGAATATCAGGAAAATATTCAAAGATTAATTGTGATGTCCACAGAAATAGAAAGTAAACATCCTTCTTCAAATTAAGTTTGTTATATTTATTTTAATTCCTATGGATTACTCGGAATTATTTTCCAAGTAAGTAAACATAAGCAAGTAAAAAAAAATTAGTAATAGCTTTAGTTATGAATAACATACAATGGGCTTTTACTACAAAAAAATATTGTTTTTATTTTAAGGCTTTATGCGATATAATCCCCTAGATTGTCAGC
>JBCBQE010000709.1:0-4015 GCA_039820385.1 Cyanobacteria bacterium J06635_10 | reverse complement strand
CCATTTTTTAAGGTTCCCGGAACGTGACTGGTTGAGAGAGGTTTTCCCATATTTTCATAGTTTTCCGGAACGCGGATAGTAGGATTATCTGGTGGCTGAGATTTTGGGGGTTCAGTTTCACCTACGATAAAATTTTCCAAACCAGAAGCGCAAGTTAGAGCCATTAACGCCATCATGGTGCGCCGTGATAGAACATACTGCTCGATTAACTCTTGTCGTCGTTGTTTTGGAGTTGGCTCGCGCATCAATTTTTCCCCTATAAAGTTCGCAGCTTATTTAGATATGTAGGCGTAATTGAGTAGGATTTATGCAGTTGTCAATAAAACTTAAGCAATAGACGATTACTGAATAACAATTAACATTTATGATGCATTCCTTCAGTGCTTTGCCCTATGATTACGAATAATCGATACATTTATTTACAATAAATATTCTTCATATCGGTTTTTCAAAAAACAGTAGAGAAAGAAAAAAATCTGTAATAAAAATTGTCACCCAACTGCTGACAACAGCTTTAGTAGAGGATTGTCCAACTTCCTTGGCACCTCCGCAAGTTGCTAAACCGTGACTGCAACCGATAAAAGCAACTAAAATTCCAAAAATAAAGCCTTTGAACAAGATAATATATAAATCTGATGGTTCTAGAAAATTTCTCACCGATTCTAAAAATACTTCTGGAACGACCTGATAAAATTCTCCTGCAGCAAAAATTCCGCCAATAATTCCTATTACTAAAGAAAATATAGTTAATATTGGTAATATTAAACAACAAGCAATTACTCTGGGAAGAACCAAATAATCGATGGGATTGGTTCTGAGCATATAAAGTGCATCAACTTGTTCGGTGACTATCATGGCACCGATTTCCGCCGCAAAAGCAGAACCCACTTGTCCGGCAATTATACTAGCTGTTAAAATTGGAGCTAATTCTCGACAGAAAGCCAAAGCAAAAGCGCCACCAACAGCATTAACAGCACCAAAGCGGACTAATTCTCTTGCAGTTTGAATTGTAAAAATCATACCGGCAAAAAAACTTACCAATAGCACGGGAGAAATCGAACCAGGCCCGACTTTCACCATATGCTCTAAAATTTTACGGTAACAGGTTTTTCCTTGTAATAAACGTAACCATATTTGACCAAATAGCAGTAGGGCGGCAATTAAACGCACAACTTATATTTCCTGCTGACTTTTGGTTGCAATTTTACAGGCATTAACGATTAAGCTGCCATTGATATTGCCTAAGCACCTGAAAGGTTGGTGTTATTCATCAATATCAATCTCAATCAACTTTTGTCGCGAGGAAGCTCCAGATTTAATCCGGATATAAGATTTGGGTACGTCAAACTTTTTAGACAATACTTTGATTAATTCTTCATTTGCCTTTCCATCTACAGGTGGTGATTTTAAATGTATGGTAAGACTACCATCATCTTCGGAGACGATTTTTTGTTGTTTGGAATTGGCTTTGACTTTAATTTTTTTTTGCATAAATTAGGGAATCAGATATGAACACTTTGGATATGGTTAATTCTGAGTTTTGTAGATTTTTGGGCATAGGACGTAGTTATAATTTTACTTTTTTTCTCCATCACCATACACCCATGACTTTGGTCATGGGTTAAAACATGAATTTATCTATATATCTATGAAGCAGTATTCATGACTTTTTCCTCATGTGTATGTTGGGGTTCAATTTTTATCATGGTGTTATCAAAACTAATCAAACCACATTGATATATTCTCAACAAACATGATACAAGAATTAACTACCTCACCTGTTAGTAAAGAAAAAGTTCAAAGATTTTTCGATTTTATAGATAATTTTGCTGAAGCCAGAGGTGCTAGCGTACCCCAAATTGTAGAACTAGAAAAATTACGTTCTCTTCAGGAAGGAAGTTTTGGAAGGGCTTGGGCTGATTTTCTCGATGAGAATAATTTGCAACCGCTAACCACGGGTATGCGTCGCAAACAGTTACATGACGGTATTCATGTTCTCACGGGTTATGGTAGTGATTCAATTGGTGAAGCTGAAGTTCAAGCTTTTCTATTGGGTGCAAAATTTGGATTGTTTAATTTACCTGAAACAGCAAGAAGGCTCACACCTACCCGAGCCGGGAGGTGTTGAGATGAATTGTTCGTTCCGTCGAGTTGCGTGGTTTGATTGCATTCTCGAGAAGGCGAAAACAAAGAAAACCACAGCACGATAAACAAAATATTTATGTTGAGTAACACAACAATCAAAATCTATGTTACCATGAATAAGTAAACACGGTAAGGTCGATACCATGTATAGAGCAATTAAAGTTAGAATTTATCCTACTGATGAGCAAGAATCCTATTTAGCTCAATGTTTTGGCAATACCCGATGGTTATGGAATTATATGCTCAATGCCACTACTACCGCGTACAAAGAAACAGGAAAAGGTCTTTCTAAGGCAGCAATGGATAAATTGCTTCCGGGATTGAAAAAAGAATATGAATGGTTGGGACTCGCATACAGTCAAGTGTTGCAACGAGTAACCTTTAATCTTTCAAGCGCGTTTGTCAATTTCTTTGAAGGACGTACTAAATTTCCTAACTTTAAATCTAAGCATGGTAAGCAATCGATTCAATATCCTCAAAACGTGAAACTGCTACCACCCGATTCTGTAATTAAGTTCCCTGGTAATTTGGGGTTAATGAAAACTGTGTTTCACAAAAAGCTACCTGACGCTAAATTCACGACTGTAACAATATCGAGAAATACAGACGGTAGATATTATGCTTCTATTCTTTTCAACCAAAACGACAATCCAGTAGTTGCTACTCGTGAAGCTATTGGAGTTGATTTGGGCTTGAAAAACTTTGCTGTAACCTCAGAAGGCTCAAAGTATAACCTTCCCAAAAAGCAATTAGCTAAACTAGAAAAGAATAAAAAACGCAAACAGAAAAAATTAGCTAAAAAAACAGACAAAGCTTCTAATAAACGTTGTAAAGCTAAAAGGCTGGTTGCAAAAGCCTCTAGTAAAATAGCTAGAGTTCGAGAAGACTTTCTACACAAGCTATCTCGCAAAATAGCATACGAAAACCAAGTTATTTGTGTAGAAGATTTGGCAGTTAAGAACATGGTTAAAAATCCTAACTTGGCGAAATCAATATCTGACCAAGGGTGGGGGATGTTTCAAACCATGCTTAAATATAAAGCTGAAAAGTTTGGTCATACCTATATAGAAATAGGTCGTTTCTTTCCATCATCACAGCTTTGTAGTGAGACTCTGCTACCAATCCCAATGCTACAGAAAGGATATGATTCATTGGGAGTTCGGTTTGTTGATTGTCCACACTGCCAAAAACAACATGATAGAGACATCAACGCCAGTATCAATATTAGAAATGAAGGTTTGCGACTTTTGGAGTTAGGAACTAGCTCTTCTGCCCACCGAGGGGATGTAAGACCAAAGTCTTCTGGACGTAAAAAATCCACCGTTGGTTGAGGCAATCCCCAATGAATTGGGAAGCCGTGACAACTGTACCGCAAGGTCAGTGTAGGTAGTTCACTTATAAGTATTGGATTGTTACGAGTTATTCGCAAACGCTTGCACCATCAAACGAATGTTGCCAAACAGAGAATGTGGCAAGCTTATCAACGCGGAAAAAAATCTAAGTTAAATCCAGATGAATGGCAACCTGAATTACTGTGGAATTTACCTTTAACTGATGTTCAAGCGATGTTTTGTCTTGATTGATTATTTTTTTTTTAATGAGATTCAGCAAGTATCTAGATCGCGATGATATTGAAGAAATTCGCGATCGAATAGAAGATTTACGCGATCGATGAATAAATTAGTTAAAAAATTTGGGGATGGTTAGACCTATGAGACGTAGCAATGCTATGTCTCTAAATTTTTATTGGTTATGCTCTTTTAATATAAACTATTATTTAATCGCAATAGTTTTTTGATTATGTATATAGGTACTACCCAAGCAGCAGAAATTTTAAATATCTCAACTTCGAGAATGCGCTATTTACTCG
>JBCBQE010000708.1:0-4020 GCA_039820385.1 Cyanobacteria bacterium J06635_10 | reverse complement strand
GTAAATCATCTAAGAAAAGAACTAAAGGATGTTCTTTCTTTGTAAATAATTTAATAAAATTTTGAAATAATAGATTGAATCTATTTTGTGCAGCACTACCCGATAATTCTGGAACTGATGGTTGTTTTCCAATAATTTGTTCTAATTCAGGAATAACATTAATAATGACTTGTGCGTTATCTCCTAAAGCCTTTAATATATTATGTTTCCAGATTGACAATTGAGCATCGGAATCGCTCAGTAATTGTTCGATTAAACCTCTAAAAGCTTGTACAAAAGCATCTAAAGGAATATTACGATTAAACTGATCGAACTTACCTTTAATAAAATAACCACGCTGTTTAACAATGGGTTTATGAATTTCGTTGATTACAGCAGTTTTACCAATACCAGAAAAACCAGCTACCAATATTAATTCAGCTTTAGATTTCGTGGTAGTTGGTGAATGGGAAACTCTGTTAAAGGCTGCTAATAATTCTTTAACTTCAGTTGCTCTTCCATAAAGCTTTTCGGGAATAATAAATCTGTCGCAAATATCTCTTTGAGCAATTTCAAAATTATCAATGTAACCACTATCTTTTAATTGGTAAAGACATTTATCTAAATCGTACTTTAATCCTAAAGCACTTTGATATCTATCTTCGGCATTCTTCGCCATCAATTTCACAACTATATCTGAAATCACCTGGGGTATTTCTTTTTCCCTCTCCTTACTAAGGAGAGGGTTAGGGTGAGGTTTTTTATCCAGGAGAAGGTTAGGGTGAGGTTTTTTATCGAGGAGAAGGTTAGGGTGAGGTTTTCTCTCAAGGAGAGAATTAAGATGAAGCTTTTTCAATGTTGGAGGCTTTTTGGCAATATGATAATGTATCAACTCCATTGCATCATCGGAATTAAACGGTATTTCTCCCGTTAGTAATTCATAAAAAGTAACACCCAAAGAATAAAAATCACTGCGGTAATCAACGCCGCGATTCATCCTTCCGGTTTGCTCGGGTGAGATATAAGCGAGTGTCCCTTCTAAACTGTTAGGATTTTTGATTTCTTGGGCTTCCTTGGGTAATAATGAAGCGATACTAAAATCAATTAATTTAACTTGCTTTGTTTCTGGGTTAATTAATATATTGGCTGGTTTAATATCTTTATGAATTATTCTATATCTCCCTAAAATATCTAGTGCTTCGCACAGGGTAATTGCTATTTGTAGAAATTCTTCGAGAGAGGTTATATCTAAATTGTTAAAATACTTTTTCAGAGAAATTCCCCCCATATCTTCCATTACCAATGCGTAGCCATTTTGATATGCTTCAAGGCTATAATTTTTAAGAATTATGGGAGAATTGATATTTTGAGTGATGGTATATTGATTGCGAAATTGCAAAAGTTCGTTAAAATCCGGATAAGGATTTTTAAGTAGTTTGATAACTACAGGTTTCTGGTCTTTTTCTCGAACCGCACGATATATAATGGTTCTCAAACCATTATAGATTTCTTCTAAGATTTGATATCCCACAATGCTAACCATACTGCTAAATCCTTAACGCCTGTAGATTTAGTATTCCCAAATTATCGGGAAAAATTATGGTTTATGTAAAATTTTTGATATTTTCAACTATCATTTAAACTTTCATACAAACTTTTCAACATTAAATATACAGAAGTTGCACCTGGATCTTGATGCCCCATACTTCTTTCTCCCAGGTAGCTAGCCCTTCCCTTTTTCGCAACCATTGGTATCGTATTTTTCATCCCTTCTTCCGCTGCTAAAACAGCTTTTTCCATTGCATTTGTGACTGCGATATTATTATTTATAGCTTCCTCAAAAGCGGCGATCGCAGGATGTAAAGCATCCAACATTGTTTTATCACCTAACTGTGCTTTTCCGCGTCCAATTATTCCATCTAAACCTGTTTTCAGTAATTCGAGTATATTTTCTCCATCAAGCTCTTGTTTACCAGTTACAGTTGTACTTGCTCGTAAAAAGAAAGTTCCATAAAGTGGCCCACTTGCACCACCTATACTAGAAATTAGAGTCATACTAACGGTTTTTAGAATAGTACCAATATCTTTATCAGTAACTGCTGGTAATTGTTCTATCACCTTTTTAAAACCACGTTCCATATTAATACCGTGATCGGCATCTCCAATGGCAGCATCTAATTCGCTTAAATAATCTTTATTTTCTTCGATGGTATTGGCGAAGTTTTGTAACCAGTTGATGATTGTTTGTTTTTGCATTATTGATTAAAGCAAAGATTATACTAATACGATTGCTTCCCTACACTGCGTTCCGGTCGCAATGACAACTTCTGATTACGTATGACACGCAGCTGAGTCCTGACTATAATAAACTAAAACACAAACAAATGGAATTCGGCTATGCATTCAATTTATCGCATAAACACCAAACAGTTGGATAGTAGCTTTATTGATGCACTAAAAGTGAATTACCCAGATAAAGAAATTGAAATAATTGTATACGAAGTTGACGAAACTGCTTATCTCTTATCTTCTGAAGCAAATAAGAAACACTTGTTAAAAGCTGTAGAAAATATTCAAAATAAATCTAATCTTGTTGAAGTAGATATAGAAAATCTTGAATTAATCTAACTTCTTGCACCATTCGCAACAAGCTCAAAGAATTGATATTTGATAGTTGATGGTTGATAGTTGATATTTGTTTATTAACCACCAACAAATAACCACCAACAACTAACGACTTACAACTAACCACCAACAACTAACCATTAACCCCATTTCAAAGCCGAAGTCATCACCGGAGCATCCCAAAGTTTAACCATCTCATCATCAACTTTGAGCAAAGTAATCGAACAACCCTGCATTTCCAAGGAAGTCATATAAGAGCCAATTAAATTACGGACAATTTTCAATCCTTTCGCTTCACAAACTTCTACTAACTTCCGATAAACAATATACAACTCAGAAATTGGAGTACCACCCATCCCATTAACAAAAGCCAGAACATTACTACCACTTGCCAAAGGTGAATCTGTCAATTCAATATCTACCCAATCACCTTGTGATTCATCCCATTGTCTTACCGTGCGCGTATATGCTGGATCTTCAATAATCCCTAGCGCTAGAGTTTCTGCAATATCATCCGCCCGAGCTATTGACATGCGTTCCCTTCCTGGTTCTCCATGAATGCCGCAACCCATTTCAATTTGGCGATCGCCTAATTCAAAAGTCGGTGAACCTTTTGCGGGTACGGTACAGGAAGTCAACGCTACACCCATGCTTCTGCCATAACTATTAACCTTAGTGCATAAATCAGCAACTCGTTGTAAATCGTAACCTTGTTGTGCTGCTGCACCACAGATTTTTTCAGCTAATACTGTAGTACCAACACCGCGACGGCCTTGAGTATACAGACTATCTTTAACAGCGACATCATCATCAATTAAAATATTTAAAACCCGCATATCTTCACTACGGGCTAACTCCGTAGCCATTTCAAAATTCATCACATCGCCGCTGTAATTTTTGACGATATTTAAAATACCAGCACCACCATCAACTTGCTTCGCAGCAGCTAACATTTGGTCGGGAGTAGGAGAAGTGAAAACCTCCCCAGGGCAAGCAGCATCAAGCATTCCCATTCCTACAAAACCAGCATGCATTGGTTCGTGCCCGCTGCCACCACCAGAAATAATTGCTACTTTGTTCTTTACCGGTGCATCAGCACGATATACAAAAGTGGGTGTAAAATTTACCTTAATTAAATCGGGATGAGCTACAGCCATACCTTCTAAACTTTCCCGCACAAAGTCATCAGGTTGATTAATCAATTTTTTCATAATCGTCTGTAGTGCTTTCTTAAGATTATTGTTATTGGTGCGTTAGATCCACTAAGATTATAGGTTTTAATCGAATATATAGCCTTTTTCAGTTGAGTGCACTACATAAAAAACCCACTCCCTTCCCTCTCCCCTCCGGAGGGGAGAGGCTTTTACTAATGGGAAAAATTACAGTTTTGTATTCTATTCAAGGGAAAATAGCTAT
>JBCBQE010000707.1:0-4024 GCA_039820385.1 Cyanobacteria bacterium J06635_10 | reverse complement strand
TTCCCAAGGCATGTAGGCTACTACGATGTTTTGTCCCAATGCTAATTCGCCGCCTTCGGTGGAAGATCCATCTGCAAGTACCTGTCCGGCAACAACTTTTTCTCCTATCCGTACCAAAGGTCTTTGATTCAAACAGGTATCTTGGTTAGAACGCTGATATTTGGAAATTTTGTATTTTTCTTCTGGTGCGTCTGGTGCTGGACGAACGCGAATTTCTGTCGCGTCTACATAAGTAACGTCGCCGTCGGTGCGGGATACTATCACCATCCCGGAGTCTCTCGCGGCTTGGGCTTCTAAACCTGTTCCGACTAAGGGGCGCTCTGGCTTGAGTAGGGGTACTGCTTGCCGCTGCATGTTCGACCCCATTAATGCCCGGTTCGCGTCGTCATGTTCCAAAAATGGAATCATGCTGGTTGCTACCGAGACGATTTGTACTGGAGATACTGCTACATAGTCTACCTGTTCAGAAGTTGTGGTAGCCCAGTCTTGGCGATAGCGTACGGGTACTTGGGGACCAATTATATAGCCATTTTCATCCAGAGGCGTATCGCCCGGAGCAACTCGCAAGTCATCTTCTTCATCAGCAGTCATGTAGATTGCTGGTTTATCAAACATGACTTTTCCGTTTTCTACGGGGCGGAAAGGAGTTTCCAAAAAGCCATAAGAATTTACCTTGGCGTGAGTCGCTAAGGAACCAATTAATCCCGCGTTGGGACCTTCTGGTGTTTCAATCGGACATATGCGTCCGTAGTGAGAAGGGTGAATGTCTCGCACCGCAAAACCGGCACGTTCGCGAGTTAAACCGCCAGGGCCAAGTGCGGACAATCTACGTTTGTGGGTGAGTTCTGCCAAAGGATTAGTTTGGTCCATGAACTGAGATAGTTGAGAAGAACCAAAGAATTCTTTGATTGCTGCTACCAGAGGTTTGGGGTTCACCAAAGAAGCTGGAGTCAGCGACTCAGCATCTGATACTGTCATACGTTCGCGGATAATCCGCTCCAAACGATTTAAACCAACCCTGACCTGGTTTTGCAGCAACTCGCCTACACTTCTAACTCGGCGATTCCCCAAGTGGTCGATGTCATCTGTATTACCTATATCGAATTCTAAGTTAATTAGGTAATCGACTGCCGCCAAGATATCTGGAGCCGTCAAGACTCTTACGGTATCTGGAATTTGAAGACGTAACTTTTTATTCAACTTGTAGCGTCCGACGCGACCTAAATCGTAGCGTTTAGCGTCAAAGAAGCGGGAATCTAAAAGTTGTTGTCCGCCCAATACTGTTGGTGGCTCTCCTGGACGAAGTTTACGATACAATTCCATTAGGGCTTCTTCTTCGGAAAACTGCCCTTCTTTTTCAATGGTTTTTTGGAAGTAGTCTGGGTGACGCAAGGCATCGAAAATTTCGTTGTCTGTGAGTCCCAAAGCTTTTAGCAGCACTTGAGCTGACAGTTTGCGAGTTTTGTCAATTCTTACCCAAACCAGATCGTTACGATCTGTTTCAAATTTCAGCCATGCTCCCCGGTTGGGAATTAAATTAGCAGAATAAGTGCGGCGACCATTTTTATCGATTTCGGATTTGTAATAAACCCCCGGGGATCTAACTATTTGGTTGACAATTACCCGTTCTGCACCGTTAATAATAAAGGTGCCGCGTTCGGTCATCAAAGGCAAGTCACCAATAAATACTTCTTGCTCTTTTATTTCCCCAGTCTCTTTGTTTATCAAACGTGTAGGTACGTACATTTGCACCGCATAGGTGCTGTCACGTCGCTTTGATTCTTCTACACTATATTTAGGCTCTTTAAGTTTGTAGTTGTGTCCTAAAAAATGCAGTTCTAGTTTACCGGTGTAATCTGTAATTGGACTAAAGGAATTTAGTTCTTCTATCAATCCTTCGTCTAAAAACCAGCGAAAACTAGAACGCTGAATTTCAATCAAGTCGGGCAACATGAAGCCCGGTTCGGTCATTGAGTCGTAATTCATGCCTAAATTCAAATCTATAAAGGGGTTAAACTTGTATGGGTATCGAGTTACTCTCATCACAAGAAAAGTCAAGCGTGAAAGCTAGTACGGAAAAATTGAGGAATAATCGCCCATATATGGCATGTAATCAAAAAATTAATCCTCTCAAAACTTGAAGGTACTATTGAGTCTTATTTATCTGCCTGAGTAAGCTAATCGGCTCGATCGCTTTAAGATACAGAAGAAACTGTTTTCCTTTCCTCATTTCCCCTCCGTTTTGGCACTTTGATTCAGACAAGCAACTGCCATATTCCACTTTTTATGACTCTATCCCAATAGTCTTTCTACCGTTATGTGATGATATCCTATTACTAAAGGAATAAATTCCCATATTCGATGCTTCGTTTGTCTGGCTTTTGCTTTTAAGGCAGATCCAAGTTTCGCCAAACTCCGAGCCTTAAACAATTTTCTATAAATGAAATAATTTAGCTTCGATGGGTAAGCTACATATAACTTTAACTATTTCTCGGAGCGACGATCGCCGATTATAGATATCCCCTCAAAGATACACCCTCATAGTAAATCGCTGTTTTCATTTGGATTGTGTGTGCCACTTCACCATTATGACCTAAGCAAATATTATTGGAGTGAATAATTTTATCATATTTATCCTCCTCCTTAAGTCAGATTTTTTAATTTGCTTGACGGGTACCCTAGATAATTTTTTTAGGAGAAAAAAATTTGGCAGGGAGCCCTTGACAGATGTTAGCACCCAAGTAATGTTTTCATAGCTCCAAACCAAACAAGTCACAAGCGTTTTTAGTGGTAGTTGCAGCAATGGATTCCAAACTTTCTCCTCGCAACCTAGCTACTTCTTCGGCTACGAAACGCACGTAGGATGGTTCGTTTCGTTTTTGCCCTCGCTTGGGAACCGGAGCTAGAAAAGGACAGTCAGTTTCAATTAAAAGGCGATCGCTGTTCACCATAGTGGCTGAGGATTTGATCGCGCGAGCATTTTTAAAGGTAACGGTTCCTCTAAAGCTTATATAAAAGCCTAAGTCCAAAAACCATTGGGTTTCGGATGGCCCCCCTCCCCAGCAATGCATTACTCCACGCACCCTTTCTCCGTAGCGTTCAATATACTTCTCTAGCACTTGCTTCAACTCGGATGCTGCGTCTCTACAGTGGATTATCACGGGTAAGTCCAGTCTCGCCGCTATTTCCAATTGCTTTTCGAACACCATATGTTGCTGCTCGTAATTATCCGCTTTATAAAAATCCAGCCCCATTTCCCCAATCGCTACTACCTTACGATCGGAAGTCGCCGCCGATTCTATTCGATCGGCACAACGAGATGTCCATTTATGAGCATCTAACGGATGCAATCCCACTGCAAAGCTAATTTCAGGAAATCTATTAGCTAAAGCTTGGATACCCACAAATTCCGATGGCTCAACGCATGAATGCACCAGACGCACTACGCCAGCTTCTTGCCATCGAGAGCGTAAATCTTCCAAATCGGGCTGGAATTGATCGAAGTTAAGATGAACGTGGGTGTCAATCAACTGCATTGATTTATCCTTTTTTAAAAGTCAGCGATTAATCATTTCTACTGACTTTATGGGTTTAACTAATTATTACTCAGCTTTCTGCTGCTGCTTGGGTGATAACACTTAGTTTTTTGGCTAACTGAGATTTTTTTCTCGCTCCATTATTACTATGAAGAACACCCCGCTTCACAGCTTTATCTATTTTGCTGTAAGCAGCCGACATACTATCTAATACGTCTTTCTTTAATTCTGGAGACGGTGCAGCTACATAGGTATCTAACGCAATGAAGTATTTCTTCATCAACGTTCTTAATGCCGATTTGTAACTTTTATTACGAAGTCTATTACGTTCAGCAATTTGAACGCGCTTGAGAGCCGATCTTGAGTTTGCCACAGGTTTTAACAGAACTATCTATATGTACGCACACTAATAGCCTTACTAATATAGCATCCAATTTGTCAATATTAGGATACTACAAAAAATTTTTTGACAATATTTTTTTTTGTAG
>JBCBQE010000706.1:0-4030 GCA_039820385.1 Cyanobacteria bacterium J06635_10 | reverse complement strand
AAAGCGGCTTAAAGCCGCTTTTATACATATCATTCCAAGCAGCCAAACCCCAGTTATAAGTAAACCGAGCAATACCCGCGTGTTTACTCATAATTATTTTTTGCTCACGAGTAAGATTTAACTTGGTTTTGATAGATAAAAGCATGAATACAACCAATTATCCAACAATAGTATGCTTGCATGATTATATAGCTATTGACAACTCAGGTACAAAAAAAGTAATAGAGTCCTGTAATAGATTGTTTAGGGGAGAAATAGCCGGAAATTACCAGTTATTCACTCTCTTATCATTAACTCTCTCAGCAAGCAGGGAGTTGCCTGGGGAATAGCATTCAACCAAGGGAACTTAGTCTTGGTTAATTATGAGAATCAAAAGTTTCTCCCCCCTCTTCCCCCTCTTCCCCCTCTTCCCCCTCTCCCCCCTCTTCCCCCTCTTCTCCTCACCCGACAATTTTGGATTGGTGGAGTATTAGGTTCAGAAAAACCATACATAATTTACAGCTACAAACATTCCCCTCCCCGCTCGCTGGGAGGGGCTAGGGTGTGTTTTCAAAGTACTCTTCACCCTATAAGGGTGAGGCTATACCTACAAAGTCTGCCGTGGCAGCGGACTAGAAAAATCTGAGTTTTTTAGCCCTTTCAGGGCTTTGTAACTGTAGCTCCAGGCTTTAGCCTGAGAGCGGTTAAGGTTTGAAAACTATTCCTTTTTGCAAAACCAATTTACCTTCTATAAGGATAATAATACTGCGAATTGTACCCTTGCTGATGCGGATAAGTTGTAAGGGGCATTGTATTACTCACGCCGTTGGGAACAGAATTAATTTGCGGAGACTGATAAATATTGGTTCTTGTTGATGGATTACTTAGATAAGGAGAGTTACTGGTTGGCGGAAGAAGATTATTTCCATTCATTCCCTGAATCGCAGCAGGTTGGTTAAAGTATTGGTACGCAGAGCGAGACACCGATGTAATTAAAGTGTCAGCACGGGTATCATTTCTAGGGCGCTGTACCATGACAGCTGCAACGTAGCGCTTACCCGAAGGTAAATCAATTAAACCTACATCCCCCAACATTGCGCCAATATATCCAGTTTTATTCGCAATTGTGGCTCCCGCACCCAAACCTTTGGGTAATAAATGTCGCCTTTGATTGCGACGCATGATATCTAATACACGATCGCGAAATACTATGCTTGTAAAGAATTTTCCTTTACTTACCATTGCCATTACATGTCCCAATTCCTTGGGGCTGGTGGTGTTAGTTCCTGCTATATCGGGTAGTTGATTGCGAAGTACTGTAGCTGTTAATCCCCAACTACGAAATCTTTGATTTAAGGCTTCTATTCCACCCATACGGGCAATTAGCATATTTGTAGCAGTATTATCGCTAATGACCATCATTTTGTCAGCAACTTCCAACGCCGTGAATTTGCTTCCTACTGGTTTACTCCGCATATCACCGGAACCACCAGCAAGCATTTCTTTTTCCATCACTAGCATTTCCGAAAGTTTAATTTTACCTGCTTCTACATCCTGGAAAAAAGCAACAAGTATGGGTAATTTAATTGTGCTAGCTGCTGAAAACGTGGCATTAGCGTTTAAATCTACATAACCCCCATTTTCTAAATCTGCTATAAAAACTCCCGGTGTTAGATTTGGGTTAGCAACAGCAAGACTTTGTATGACACTTTTGAGAGGAATTATTTCTTGAGTTAAGTATAAATTTTGATTACGATTATTATTAGGAGTAACTTGGGGTTGGTTTTGTGCGACGTTAGAGGATTGGGAACCTGAAGTCCCTTGAGTTGCCGGATCTAAAACTGACAATACCGTACCTACGATTGCGCCAATCCCGACTCCTACAATTAGTAAACGCAATATATACAGCATGCTTCTCGCCATGGGCTTGAGGCGAGTTTTGTTAGATACTTTAACTCTTTTAGTTACCCGCTTGTTAAATTTTAAGGGTGGAATCCCGTTTACCGCAGCCGACTTCATCCCACTAGATGTTGCTTGAGATGCTGTTCTTTTTCTCAACCAAGTCTCTGCAGGTGCTTCTACTCTTTGTCGCTTGCGGGGCGTTTTTGCGTTGGAAGGAGTTGGGTTAACCGTTAAACGTGATGTTTCACCTTTACGAGGTGGACGTTGCTGGCTTCCAACTGCTTTGACTTTACCATTTCCCGGATGTCCCGGCTTTTGAATTTTACGTACTCGTTGACGGCGCTTTGTGGGTTGTCGCCGCCCAGAACTTGTAAATTTGTAACTTGATTCTGACACCGCTACTCCTTCTAACCCACTTACTCTGTACTAAAGTCCCAACTCCTAAACCCAAACATATTTATTACACACCTTTTACCAAAATCAATTGGTCACCCTTCGCATAAATGAGTTTAGTTTAAGCTATTATTCTTGCTTTTGGGTGGTAATCGCGTACATAATTAATATTCATTCATCAGTTTTTATGGCTTTCCGGGATGTGTAAGCGCCCACTGCATCTGTCGTAAAATACCTCTTAGCATAGCGACTTCTTGCGGTTGTAGTTGAGCGCGATTATACAATTGTCGGATTTTTTCCATGCGACTGTTGGCAGTATGGGGATAAAGATACTCAATAGATAGCAGTAGCGATTCTAACTGCTCGTAGTATGCTTCGACAACCTCTAATGGTGCGAGTTCGTTATTTGAAGTAGTCGGTTTAACGCGATGCTGTTGACTTTGTACTAGTTCATAACAGCTAATTGCTACAGCAGAAGCTAAATTCAAGGATGCATATCCCGCATCAGTAGGAATACGCATGAATTTTTGAGCATAAAGCAATTCTTCATTACTTAATCCTCGGTCTTCTCTACCGAAAATTAATGCTGCCGGTTGTGCTTCTGCTTCCAATAACCAAGGTAATACTTCACGAGGACTTTGTAGCGGATTATTTAAATCGCGATCGCGAGCTGTTGTAGCAATGGCTCGTTTGCAACCCTGTAATGCTTGGGGTAATGTGGCGACGGATACTGCTGATTCTAAAACATCTTTGGCATGAACCGCCATGATTTTTGCTTCTTCTCCCAAATAATCGCATTGGGGATTAACTAAAACCAGTTTATGAAGCGCAAAGTTTTTCATTACCCGTGCGATGGAACCTACATTTAATGGTCCTGCCGGTTCTACTAATATGATTTTCACCCCTGATGTGCTCATTTTTGATTTTTTCAAACAAATATTAAATTAAGGACGGCCCGCAACTGGCACATTTTTTATTGTAGGGTGTATGACCAGAACCGGTTAAAAATTTTTCTTCTCAAAAATTTTTAATGGGAACCCTGTGACACTTTGAGCAATGCCGGAACCTAATAATAAGGCAATCAGTCTACGGCACCAAATGTTTATGGTAATTGTTGTAAGTCCTGAAATTAAAAAATATATTTTCTGTTCTCTATAAAATTTGGCTGCATGTCATTAACTGAAATCTATACTAAGACAACGCAAAGCAGAGCAACAATCAGAATTTGATACGCGTCAATCTAGAAATGAAAGAAATAGAGTTTTTTCAAGATTTTAGCAGCATTTTTTTTCGCTGTACTGTACTAGTTCTACGCTTCCACATTACATCTGTAATTATTTCAATTAGGACTTACGCAACTGGCATATTTTTCTTGTAGGGTGCTGTGACACTTAATTTAAATTAGAACGTAATAATGAGGGTTGTAGTGTCACGCACCATCCAAGTCTTGTGACACTTGCGTAAGTCCTGTCAATGTAAACTATCATAAAAAAATAAAAACGCTTTTCTAAGATAAGTTAATTGCAAAAAAAAGAGGGTTAAAGCCCTCGATGCAAACTGATTTTTATGGCGTATCATAACAAGAGTAAATCTACGAATCTAAGAAAACCTCTTTACTCAGTTCTCAAGCTTAATAAGGTTTTACTTGATTGCTACCCAAATTCAACAGATAACTTTCCAAAGCAGCTTGTTTATTACCGTTGATATTCACCTGCAAAATATCGTCGGTATTATTAAAACTAACCTTAAAAGCATA
>JBCBQE010000705.1:0-4034 GCA_039820385.1 Cyanobacteria bacterium J06635_10 | reverse complement strand
GTATCTAACATAATAGATCGAACAGATGATAATGCTTCTCCTACTGTAGGTCTATAATAAAATGTAAGATACGAATTTCGGTTGGTTAATACGATCAATTCATAGATGGTGTGCTAGTATGATGGTATTAATGATGGTTCTTCATGTTTTCCGTGTTTATTTAACTGGTGGTTTTAAAAATCCTAGAGAATCCACTTGGGTAACTGGAGTTATTATGGCATCTTGTACAGTATCTTTTGGTGTTACAGGATATTCATTACCTTGGGATCAGGTTGGTTATTGGGCTGTTAAAATTGTAACAGGTGTTCCTGAAGCTATTCCTGCTATTGGACCTGCAATCGTTCAATTATTAAGAGGAAATTCAAGTGTAGGACAAGCAACTTTAACTCGTTTCTATAGTCTTCATACTTTTGTTTTACCTTTATTAACAGCTATTTTTATGTTAGGTCATTTCTTAATGATTCGTAAACAAGGTATTAGTGGTCCACTTTAATTTTTATTTTTAATTATTGAGGTATTGAAGATATATTTGATTTAGTTTGACGTAAATATAATTATTCTCTATTTTTTATTGTCTTATGTCAGTTGTTAAAGAGCCTACTTTGGCAGATTTTTATGTGCGTAAGAAATTATATACAGGTATGGGTCATAACTATTATGGTGAACCTGCTTGGCCTAATGATTTATTATACATGTTTCCTGTTGTTATCTTAGGAACTTTATTTTGTCTTGTTAGTTTAGCAGTTTTAGAGACTGGTTCAATTGGTGATGCATCTGATCCTTTTAAAACACCAGAAGAAATTTTACCAGAATGGTATTTTTATCCAGTTTTCCAAATATTACGTACAGTTCCTAGTAAACTTATCGGTATTTTAGCTATGGCTGGAGTACCTGTGGGATTAGCAACAGTTCCATTTATTGAAAATATTAATCAATTCCAAAATCCATTTCGTCGTCCAATAGCTTCAGCTGTTTTCTTATTTGGTACTTTAGTTGCTATTTGGTTAGGAATAGGTGCAACTTTACCGATTGATATTTCTTTAACTTTAGGATTATTTTAATCTTTAATTAAACTAATTAATCTATTAACCTTTACTTTGAATATTGGGAATTATATGATATTCATCTGTTATATTATAAGTATATAAAATATTACTTTATTTTATGTTGTTTGATCTTCTTAAATAAGAAGGTCAAACAACATTTTAACATGTTTTCAATGAAGAAGGAAGGTAATTGTCTTTCTATTTATTTTTTCTTAAAAAATATTAAAATATTAAGAGTAAGATCAGTTATGGAATAAATCATATAATCAATAAAACTGCTTTGGGTGGACACCTAGGTACTCAGAGACGATGAAGGGCGTAGAAACCAACGAAAAGCTTTGTGGAGCTGGAAACAAGCTATGAATCAAAGATTCCCGAAATAGGGCAACCTTTAAAACTTCTCGATGAATTCATAATCGAGAAAGAGACAACCTGATGAATTGAAACATCTTAGTAGTCAGTGGAAAAGAAAACAAATATGTGTATTCTCTTAGTAGCGGCGAGCGAAGAGAGAGTAGTCTAAACCAATTAAATTGGTGTTGTGGGATAATAACATGAGAAAAACTATTAATCAAAATGAAACAGCTGAATCCTGTACCAAAGATGGTGATAGTCCAGTAATAAAAGATTTTCTTAGTTTCTTCTAATTGTCCCGAGTAGCATGGGGTATGTGGAATACCGTGTAAATCAACGAGGACCACCTCGTAAGACTAAATACTCCTGAGTGACCGATAGTGAAGTAGTACCGTCAGGGAAAGGTGAAAAGAACCCCTTTAGGGGAGTGAAATAGAATATGAAACCTTAAGTTAACAAGATGTAGGAGGGAAAATTAAACCTGACTGCTTGCCTGTTGAAGAATGAGCCGGCGACTTATAAATTGTGGCTTGATTAAAGACTAATAAATTTTTCTGTAGTCAAAGCGAAAGCGAGTTTGAATCAAAGCGTATTAGTCACTGTTTATAGACTCGAACCCGAGTGATCTAACCATGACCAGAGTGAAGCTTAGGTAAAACTGAGTGGAGGCTCGAACTGACCGATGTTGAAAAATCGGCAGATGAGTTGTGGTTAGCGGAGAAATTCCAATCGAACTCGGAGCTAGCTAGTTCTCCCCGAAATGTGTTGAGGCGCAGCGATGATTGAAGGATTGTTGATAGGGGTAAAGCACTGTTTCGGTGCGGGCTGTGAAAACGGTACCAAATCGATGCAAACTCAGAATACTATCCATATTTTCCAATCATTAGTGAGACTGTGGGGGATAAGCTTCATTGTCAAGAGGGAAACAACCCAGACCATCGATTAAGGCCCCTAAATGATTACTCAGTGAAAAAGGAGGTAATAATACCGAGACAACCAGAAGGTTTGCTTAGAAGCAGCAATCCTTAAAAGAGTGCGTAATAGCTCACTGGTTAAGTGTTGTTGCACCGAAAATGAATGGGACTAAGTAATTCTGCCGAATTCGTGGGAAATTCTTAATTAGTAAGAATTATCGGTAGGGGAGCGTTCTATAGTAGGGTAAAGTAGAAATGTAAATTTCTGTGGACGAAATAGAAGTGAGAATGTTGGCTTGAGTAACGAAAACACTGGTGAGAATCCAGTGCCCCGAAAACCTAAGGGTTCCTTTACAAGGCTCGTCCGTGAAGGTTAAGTCAGGTCCTAAGGTCAGGTCGAAAGACGTAGCCGATGGAAAACAGGTTAATATTCCTGTACTTTTTTTATGTTATGACAAGGGACGAAGGATGAAGACGTAGGTCTAGATAATGGAATTCTGGTAAAAATTTTCAAAGCAATGAGAATATGAAGAAAAACATATTTAAGCTAAGAGATGATTTAATTATATTTCTTTTTATCTAATAAAAAGAAATATAATTCAACGACCTTTATTCTTCCAAGAAAAGCTTGAATCATTTATACATAAGAAAATCTGTACCCGAAACTGGCACAAGTAGGTAGGTATATTATACTAAGGGGCTCGAGAGACTTCTCTCTAAGGAACTCGGCAAAATGACTCCGTAACTTTGGGATAAGGAGTGCCTCTTTTCAAGAAGAGGTTGCAGTGAATAGGCCCAGGCGACTGTTTACCAAAAACACAGGTCTCCGCAAAATCGTAAGGTGATGTATGGGGGCTGACGCCTGCCCAGTGCCGGAAGGTGAAAGAAGTTGGTGAAAGCTGACGACTGAAGTCCCGGTGAACGGCGGCCGTAACTATGACGGTCCTAAGGTAGCGAAATTCCTTGCGGGGTAAGTTCCCGCCTGCACGAAAGGCGTAACGATCTGGGCACTGTCTTGGAGAGAATCTCGGTGAAATAAACATATCTGTGAAGATGCGGATTATTTATACCTGGACAGAAAGACCCTATGAAGCTTGACTGTAATTTGTGATTGGATCTGGGCTTCTCTTGCGCAGTCTAAGTGGGAGGCATTGATGAATTCTTTTCGGGGAATTCTGAGCCGATATTGAGAGACCACTCTAGAAAAGTTAAGATTCTAAAGATATTCCTTGAATCAGGATATCTGACAGTCTCAGGTGGACAGTTTCACTGGGGCGGTGACCTCCTAAAGAGTAACGGAGGTGTACAAAGGTTCCTTCAAGCTGGACGGAAATCAGCTGAAGAGTGCAAAGGCAAAAGGGAGCTTGACTGCAAGACTTACAAGTCAAGCAGAGACGAAAGTCGGTCTTAGTGATCCGACGGTTCCGAGTGGAAGGGCCGTCGCTCAACGGATAAAAGTTACTCTAGGGATAACAGGCTGATCTTCCCCAAGAGTTCATATCGACGGGAAGGTTTGGCACCTCGATGTCGGCTCATCGCAGCTCGGAGCGGTAGTACGTTCCAAGAGTTGGGCTGTTCGCCCATTAAAGCGGTACGTGAGCTGGGTTCAGAACGTCGTGAGACAGTTCGGTCCATATCCGGTATAAACGTTAAAATATTGAGAGGAGCTTTTCATAGTACGAGAGGACCTGAAAAGACAAACCAATGGTGTACCAGTTCT
>JBCBQE010000704.1:454-4035 GCA_039820385.1 Cyanobacteria bacterium J06635_10 | reverse complement strand
CCCCCTCTTTTCCCCCCCATCCCGGCATACCCTAAACCCGTTGGTGCTGGTTGTTCTGACGTGTGATCTAACCCTCCCTGTTTACGGGGAGGGTTAGGGTGGGGTTACGAAGTTTCATTAATTCAATAATTATTCTCCCCTCCCTGTTTACGGGGAGGGTTAGGGTGGGGTTACGAAGTTTCATTTTCTTAATTTCGCTATACTCGTAGTCAAAAAGCTACATTAGCCGCTTAGTATGGTAATGGATTGGTTAATCGCTTGGGGAGTAAACAATGCAGTAGGGTTTTTATTCAAACCCGTAATGCAGAAATTTGCGGAAGATTTAGGAAAGGATGTATTAAAAGATGTTCTTAAGGATGTTGTTAAGGGTTTACCTGGTAATATTCTAGGACGTTTACAGAAAGATGAGATAAATAAAGCTGTTGGCAAGGCTTTTAAAGAATTTTTAGAAATTTTTCAGCAAGAATTACTTTACGATTTAGAAGAATCTGAAGTTAAAAAATATAACCAATCGTTAAAAAAGTTTCTTGGTATTGATGATGTTAAAGTAATATTAGGAAGCGCGTTTCATCCTGATATTGAAATTATTGATACTAAGAATTTAGAAAAGATTTGGTATGAGAAGAATTTATTGCAGTTACCAGAAGGTTTTGATTGGCGGAGGTTGAATAAACCCTATGTCAGAAAAGTAAAAGCAATTATCCGCGAGTCGGATGAACTGAGAGAAATATTTGATTCTTATCAACTTGAGGAAATTGCTGATAATACCAAACAAATTGCTGGGATTGCACCGGATTTTGATTTACCGCGCTATCAAGAAGCACTAGGACAAAAGTATGGTTATCTGAAATTAGATTCTCTCGATGCAAGCGGCTCGGCTTATAATGAATTGAAATTAAGAAGTACTTTTATTATTCAAAATGTCCGCGAGTTTGAACGGTTAATTCCGCAAGCTTTGGAAAGAACCAAAGAATATCAAAAATGGTTGTGGGATAATCAAGAAGAAGCGGAATTTGATATTCAAGAATTGGAAAATTACCGCAAATTCTATACAGAAGCGCCAATTGTTCCGGTAACGGATATTATCAATAATCGTCGAAGCCGAGATTATACTATTATTCTTGGCGATCCAGGTGCTGGTAAATCAACTTTACTGCAATTCTTAGCTTTGAATTGGGCAGAATCTACCCTGAGTAATTCATTTTCTCAACCGATACCGATTTTGATTGAATTACGTATCTACGTGCGACAATTTGAGAAAGATAAATGTAAAAATTTTCTCGATTATTTACATCAAGCTCCCGGTGCAATTTGTCATTTAAATCAATTGAAATTAGACGAACAACTGAAAGCGGGTAATGCTTTAGTAATGTTCGATGGTTTAGATGAAATCTTTGATAAAGCCAAACGAGAAGATATTATTGCCGATATTATTCGCTTCACCGATAAATATCCCAGCGTGCAAGTAATTGTCACTTCTCGGGTAATTGGTTACAAACCAGAAAGATTTCGTAACGCGGAATTTCGCCATTTTATGTTACAAGATTTTGATGGCGAACAAATTCAAGATTTTATCAATCGTTGGCATCAATTAGCGTTTAACGATAAAGACGATGCGGAATTGAAAAAAGCACGACTCAACCGCGCTCTCAAATCATCGAAAGCTATTCAAGAATTAGCGGGGAATCCTCTTTTATTAACCATGATGGCGATACTCAGTCGTCATCGAGAATTACCAAGAGATAGGAGTACGTTATATGAAAAAGCTGCGGAAGTTTTGTTACAACAATGGGATGCGGAAAGATATTTAATTGATGCTAAAATTGCTAAATTTCCCATTGATTTAACCGATAAGCAAGCAATGTTACGACTAGTTGCTTATCAAATGCAAGCAAACGAGAAGGGATTGACTGGTAATTTAATTAATGGTGATGATTTACAGCAGATTTTTCAAGGATATTTAGAAAAGGTTGGATATCAGAAACTTGATGCTCGTATTGCTGCAAAGGAATTAATAAATCAGCTACGAGAGCGTAATTTTATATTGTGTCATGCAGGGGATAATTATTATGCTTTTGTACATCGGACATTTTTAGAATATTTTTGTGCAGAAGCATTTCGTCGTCAATTTGAAAAAGAGAAAAGTTTAAGTTTGGAAGAGTTGAAAACTGAAGTTTACGGTAAACATTGGCTTGATGTTGCTTGGCATGAAGTATTGAAATTGATTGCAGGTGCTCTAGATGTCAAGTTTATGGGGGAGATTATTGAGTACTTGATAGGGATTGATGGGGAGGAAGAGAAGTTTCGGAATATTTTTCTTGCTGCTGGATGTTTGGGAGAAGTGCGGGAGCGGAAGAGTGGGAATATTTATGCTTTAGATAGGAAGTTGTTGGGGATTGTTAAGGGTTTAGTTAGTTATGGTTTATTAAATATAAAGACCAAAACTGCTAACGAAAATGTTGAAGAAATTAGGATTTTAGCAGTATCAACTATAGCTGCTACCTGGAATGAAGATCCAGATACCTTAACGATTTTAAAACAGCGTGCTCAAACTGATGATGAGTGGAGTGTGCGACTTGCGGCGGTAAAGGAATTAGTTCGCGATTTCAAAGATGATCCTGATACCCTACTAATATTAAAACAATGCGCTCTAACTGATAATGATTGGAGTGTAAGACTTATGGCTGTACAGGAATTAGTCCGTAATTTTAAAGACAATCCTCATACCTTACCAATTTTGAAACAACGCGCTCTAAATGATTCTGAATCTTTTGTACGATGCGCTGCGGTAGTTGAATTAACCGACAATTTCAAAGACTATCCTGATATTCTACCGTGGTTAAAAAAACTTGCTCTAACTGATGATGACTGGTACGTGCGAGGTGCAGTAGTACAGCAATTAGCCGAGAATTTCAAAAACGATGTTGATACACTACCGTGGTTGAAACAACATGCTCTAATTGATGTTCATGAAAATGTGCGAGGTGTGGTAGTACAGCAATTAGCCCGCAATTTCAAAAACGATCCTGATACCCTACCTTGGTTGAAACAATGTATTCAAACTGATGATGAGTGGTATGTACGAAGCATAGCAGTTGAGGTATTAGTTCGTAATTTCAAAGACAATCCCGATACCCTACCTTGGTTGAAACAATTTGCGCTAACTGACAAAAACTTGGATGTGCGACTTGCAGCAATTGAGGAATTAGTTCGTAATTTCAAAGATGCTTCTGATACCTTGCCTTGGTTGAAACAACTCGCTCTAACCGATCAAAATTTGGATGTGCGAAGTGCTGCAGTCGAGGAATTAGCCTGTAATTTCAAAGATGATCCTGATACTTTACCCTGGTTGAAAAAACTTGCTACCACTAATGCTCACTGGAGTGTACGACGTGCTGCGGTAGTTGAATTAGCTCGCAATTTCAAAGACTCACGAGATACCCTACCAATATTGAAACAACGCGCTCAGAATGATAAAGATAGGTTTGTACGATGTACTGTGGTACAAGAATTAGCTATAGGTTGGAACAATGAACCCGGAATGTTTGAATTTTTCAACGATATTGCAGTTAATGATTCAT
>JBCBQE010000704.1:0-444 GCA_039820385.1 Cyanobacteria bacterium J06635_10 | reverse complement strand
AGTGATGATAAATCTATAGCCAAGTATGAAACTAATCCCCGTCGAACTGTATTAGACATAATCTTTAAATACTATCCCAATCATCCTCAAACATTACCACTGTTACAAGATAGAGCAGAAAATGATCCCGATGAGCAATTACGGGAATGGGTAAAAAAAGTTATGAGTAAGGAGTAAGGAGTGAGGAGTAAAGAGTTAGGAATTAGGAGTTAGGAGTTTTAAATCTTTCTAATATCTGGTTAACTACAGTTTCGCCATCCTTACCTTCACCACGTTCAAAATCCGCATGTCCTAATTAATAAAACCATATTTTGTAGGGTGTGTGACGCTTACAAAGAATATTGTGCGTAGCGAGGGATAATGTTTATAGCGTCACGCACCATTTTTTTATTTTAACATTTTTATTTTAACAATCTCGTAATTCTATTAAAGGACAGATGGTGC
>JBCBQE010000703.1:0-4039 GCA_039820385.1 Cyanobacteria bacterium J06635_10 | reverse complement strand
AAACAACGTAGTGATAAATCTCAATATCGCCTACGCTGTTGTTGTTGTTGTTATTTATAATTTAATAAGACATAAAACGCAGCAATCAACATCAGGAATCGTGGGGCGCACGACCTGTATAAAAAAGCTCAGTCAATGTCTGGGGTTGCCTAGAGTCGCTGGGAAACCTACACCTACCCGAAGGGAGGTGTCGGTACGTCACAAGCTTTCTCAACTATCAACTAACAACTAACAACTAACAAATATCAATTATCAACTATCAATCACAAATTCGTCGAAATCGCATCCACAGGGCAAGTCGGAATACACTGTTCGCAAACTATACAGCGAGAACGAGTAAAGTTTAATTTAAAGCTTTGGGGATTGAGAGTAAGTGCCCCTGTAGGACAAACCCCAGTACACAATCCACAGTGAACACAAGCTTCTTCATCAATGACGATTTCTCCTAAACTTAGGGAAACAGTGATATTTTGCTCGCGCATCCACTGTATGGCTGCATCTAACTGATCGATATCTCCAGATAGTTCCACCACAAGTTTACCAATTTGATTGGGGGCTACCTGAGCCCGGATAATATTGGCCGCAACGTTAAAATCCTTTGCCAAGATGTAGGTAATTGGCATTTGAACTGTACGCTTGGGGAAAGTAATGGTAACTCGTTTTTTCACGCTAGTAAAATCCTTGGAGAAAACTTAATTCAAAATTAAAACTACCACTAGGCAAAACCATGAATGGGTGAGAAATAAGAATGTTTTTATTTCGGTAACAGATCTAAATTATGGAAGTAGAGCGTTAAACTGGTGTATGAAATGATTTGTTAAAACTTTATAACCTTTGTTATGAGTACGGATTCACCCGTTAATTCTCAGGAAAAACCAGAATCTACATTTGGTGTGCGCCTCCGAAATTTTTTGATTGTGACGGTAGCTGTAGTTTTGTCGGTTGCCTTATTTTTAGGACTGCGGAGCGAAACTAACTCGGTTTCCTTAGCTGAATTAGACGAACATTCCACACCATTGGAAGTTGCTTTGAGCAATGGAAAACCATCTTTAATCGAATTTTACGCGAATTGGTGTACTGTCTGCCAGAAGATGGCACCAGATATTGCCACACTCGAAGAAGAATATGGCCCCTATATGAATTTTGTCATGCTTAATGTAGATAACAACAAATGGCTACCAGAAATGCTGAAATATCGGGTAGATGGGATTCCGCATTTTGTGTTTTTAGATAAAAATACCGAAGTCAAAGCAGAAACCATAGGTGACCAACCCCGTACAATAATGGGAAGTAATCTAGAAGCCTTGATTGCAGATTCGTCTTTACCTTATGCTCAAGTTAACGGTAGAGTCTCGCAATTTTCGACTACTGTAGCTCCAACTGGTAGCAATGAAGACCCACGCAGCCACGGCAGCCAGGTGGTGGATTAAAATGCAAGCCTTGGCTTACCCAGTGGCATGTAGTTTTCTTTCAAGCATTTTTTGCTTGCGTGGGTTTAAGATGGGTGAGGTTGTATTAGCTACAACATCGCTTGTAGTATTTCGTTTTACACACAATTAACCTCAACTATTCTTCCCATAGCTGGGAAATATGATGTTACAGCTTCTAATCGTTGTTATTTTTGTTATTTCAGGTTCAGCCCTCTGTTCTGGAATCGAAGCGGCTTTATTTTCAGTTTCGACGCTGAAAGTTAGACAGTTAGCACAGTCAAAAAACCCTTCTGCAGTTGCACTACTGGCGATTCGGGAAAACATGAATCGCCCAATTGCCACTATTGTAGTTATTAATAATATTTTCAATATTGTTGGTAGTATTCTTACGGGTAGTATTGCCAGAACAGTACTGGGTGATACTTGGTTAGGTGTATTTTCAGGAATATTGACTTTCCTGATTATCATTTTTGCAGAAATTATCCCCAAAACTATCGGCGAACGGTATGCAGAGACAATTTCTTTACTGATAGCTATTCCTATTGCTGCATTAACTTTGATATTTACACCTTTAGTCTGGGTGTTAGAAAATGTTACAGCACCTTTTACTAGAGGTCAAAAGCAGCCAACAACGAATAAAGCTGAAATCATGTTGTTGGCGGATATTGCTCATCAAGAAGGAATAATTGAACGCGATGAAGCGCAGATGATTCAACGGGTGTTTCAGCTAAATGAACTGACAGCAGCAGACTTAATGACACCCCGAACAATTCTGACATATTTGCGCGGTAATTTAACTCTTGCTGAAGCTAAAACAGATATTATTGCTTCTCAGCATACCCGGATTATTGTAATTAACGAAACTATTGATGAAGTAATTGGTGTAGCATTAAAACAGAATTTGTTGACAGCAATGGTAGAAGGAAGAAAAAGTCAACAAGTAGGAACATTAACGCGAAAAGTCGGATTTGTTCCCGAAACAATTCGCGCCGATCGATTGTTGAGAAATTTCTTAGAAGCACGGGAACATTTAGCGGTAGTAGTAGATGAATACGGCAATGTTTCTGGTGTAATTACCTTAGAAGATGTATTAGAAGTGATAACTGGTGAGATTGTTGATGAAACCGATAAAACAATCGATTTGCAAGCAATCGCTCGAAAGAAGCGAGAAAGAATGTTACAATCGATGCGTTTTGCTTATCGATCGGTAGAAAATAAAAGATAATTAGAATGAGGAGTTAGGAGTCAAGAGTTAGGAGTTAAGAGTTAGAAGTTATTAATTATAAATCTTCTTCCCTCTCTCCCCCACGCCACTTCCTACAACGGAGGGAACCTCCGCAACGGAGTGGCTCCTCTTCCCCCTCTCTCACTATTCCCCATTCTCCATTTCATTCATTACACTTTGGATAAACAGTTTGGGGTATATCAATAGGAAAAAACTCATCCAAGTTAATAGAGGGATGGAAACTAAAATTGTTAACCAAATTTTATGGAATAGTAACCAGCTTCCGGTAATTAGGGTTATACCCGTGAGTAATATAGACCAAGGTTGACACCACCAAGGCTTATATTGCCATACGTTGATAGGTTTTTCGGCAGTCATATATTTTTAGAGATAATTAGTCAAATTATTATATAGAATTTTTCTCCAAATATTTTCAATCTCTCTCTATTAATCTCTATAGAGGTAATGATAACTGTATCGGCGATCGATGTTGCTCAATTTCTTTTGATGAAAATCTACAACCCGATTCTAAATATTCTCTAACACTCCCCGCTAAATAAAAAGCAAATAATGGTGAAACTGCATTACCTATTTGATTAAAACAACTTGTTTGAGCACCAACAAATTCAAACCAATCGGGAAAACTTTGTAATCTACCAGCTTCTCTTAACAATAAACGTCGTCGTCTACCGTCGGCAAGTTTAATTCGATGCATATCACCTGTAGCACCTGCCAAGTTTCTACAGGTTAATGTTCTGGCGGGTTTATTTAAATGCAAGTCGCGGGGATTTTTACAAGCGGATGCTTTTTCATATTTTGCAACATATTCATCCATGCTAGCAGTGAGAAATTTGGATTCTGGAGGTGCTGAAAATGCTAGTTCTCCTAATGCCTCTCCTGCCGTAATTCTTCTTTCTAATATATGAGGAAATTTAAACTTTCCTTGATGCCCAACTACTATTAAACGTTCGCGATTCTGAGGAACACCAAAGTTAACTGCATTTAATAATTTATATTCAACTATATAGCCTAAATTTTGCAGCGCTTGAATAATTTCATCAAAATACCATTTATTTTTATAAAGCAAACCCCGGACATTTTCAAATAACCAAATTTGAGGTTTTAGCTTTTTTACTGCATTAATAAATATTGGAAAACCATTCCGTCTGTCTTCCAAACCTTTTTGTTTTCCTCCTACGCTAAAAGGCTGACAAGGTACTCCACCTATTAGCACCTCACATGATGGTAATTGTGTTTCAGTTGTAAGGATAACTTTAGTACATTTTCCTTTTAAATTTTTGTTATACGTAGCGCAAGAATCATCATCCATCTCAAAACCACGTGTTGCAAATCCTTGTGCTTCAAATCCCAAAGATAAACCACC
>JBCBQE010000702.1:0-4042 GCA_039820385.1 Cyanobacteria bacterium J06635_10 | reverse complement strand
CATGTTTAATATATAGGGTTAGGGTCGATATACAGCAATACAACCATGCAGTTGGTAGAAAAGCACGTAATTAATTTTTCCCATAAATCATTATGAACATGACGAAGAATCATCAGCGATGATGCTTGATTCTATTTGTATATATTTTTGGCGAAGTTTTATAATACCCAGCTAATATATAGCTTCATTGCGGAATTTATTATAACGGACATCTGACTATATTTGTATATATCTGACTATGTTTATTAAATTAAAACTAAATACCTGCATTTATTAAGTCTTGTGTTAAAGTCTTGCGAGTTCGCGGCGATTGTGTTTTGGAAATAACTTCTGCTTCACTCATTTGCCTTAAGTCCAATTTAACTACTATTAAAAGGGCTTTCTGTCTAACTTACAATCAGTTTCGTAAATGATTGCGATCGTTAGAGTTTTATACATAATCCGGCACGATCGCAGTTTTTAGTTGAGTCCAATATATCCGCCTTTCCCCTACTCCAAAACTCTCCCCTCTCACCTGTAAATTTTCAGTTGCCGCAACAGCGATCGCAAAAAGTAAATTTATAATTTGAATTACTAAACTAAAATATACTTCCAAATAGTCTGATTTTTAAGTAATATTTGTATTCCATAAAACTTTTTTTTTACTTATATCTTTGCTAGCACTAATTGATTTGTAACTAGTATGTAAAGAAATAATACGAATTTTGACCTTTTACATAAAAAGTGTAAAGAGCATTGAATAAAAACATGAAGACACTGTAAATTCGGAGACTTTGCAGTTATGAAACTGGAGAAAGTATCTACACTAGTGAAGTAAAAAAAAGAGGAGAAGAATATGGTTGAATTCCGAACAATTGATGGATCTAATAATAACTCTAACGATTTAGGTAAAACTGGTTCGCGATTGATTCGACTTCTGGAACCGGGTTTTGAAGATGGCTTTAGTCTACCCAGAGGTATTACGGATCCGCAGCCTAATAATCCATTTATTGGCCCTTCTCGTCTGCCTAATCCGCGAAAAATTAGCAATGCGGTTGCTGCACAGTTTAAATCAGTTCCCAATTCCCTCAATGCTAGCGATTGGATTTGGCAGTGGGGACAGTTTCTCGATCACGATTTGGATCTGAATGAGGGAATCGAAGAACCGTTTTTTATCCCTGTCGATCCTAACGATCCGCTGGCTTCTGTACTTCCTCGCATCGGTGGTTCCCAACCCAGTTTGAGGGAAAGCCCTGTAGCAAGAAATTTAAATTTAGACTCCGATTCGTCAATTACTCTTCCTTTTCTCAATGATACTATGGGTGGGGAAGCCATAACCCTGAATGGATTCGTTCCCCAACCAGCAGCGAACGAATTTAGAGTGGCTCAAATCGATGCCAATAACCAGAGGCAAGCCCCGGGAACAGCCTTTATCCCTTTAACTAGGGTTAAACCAGCCCCTGGCACTGGTGAACCTGGTAACCCCCGTCAATTTGTCAATGAGATTACTTCTTTTATTGATGGTTCCCAGGTATATGCTTCAGAAGAAGATAGAGCCGAATTTTTACGTGAGGAAAATGGAAAATTAAAGAGTCAGATTATTAATGGTGAGGAATTGTTACCTTATAATACTGGCGGTTTTCTCAATGCTTCTGGCGGAAATCAAATAGACGAAGAAGATTTATTTCTCGCTGGCGATATTCGCGCTAACGAACAAATTGGATTAACTGCGGCACACACGCTGTTTGTACGGGAACATAATTCTGTAGCTCACGATATTACTCGCAGAATTGCAGCTAGAGACGAGAAGATTTTACGTCTGTTGGAGGAATCAGGGCTATCCGAGGGTGAATTTATCTATGAATCAGCTCGTAAGGTAGTTGGCGCTCAAATTCAACAAATTACCTACAGTGAATATCTACCGATTCTGATTGGGAAAAATCTGACGGAAGGTTATTCTGGCTACAATCCAAGAGTTGACCCTAGAATTAGTAATGAATTTGCTAATGTCAGCTTCCGTCTTGGACATAGTCAGCTTTCTCCGGAAATACAGCGGGTTAATTCTAACGGTACTTCTGCTGGAAGTGTCGCTCTGGGTGATGCTTTTTTTACACCGGAAACGGTTGTTAATGACGGTGTTGATTCTGTACTAGTAGGTTTAACTTCTCAGGAAGCCCAAGCAGTTGACAATTTAGTTGTTGATGGTGTGAGAAACTTCCTTTTCCCTGCTGGTACTGGCGGCTTTGATTTAGCTGCGGTGAATATTCAGAGGGGACGAGATGTGGGGCTTCCCAGCTATAATAATGCTCGTCGGGGTTTGGGATTGCAACCCGTCACAGCCTTTTTAACTACAAATCGCGAACTTGGTATTACTTCAGATCCAGAAGTTGCAGCGCGATTTGCATCTATTTATGAGTCTGTAGAAGATGTAGATTTTTGGATTGGTGGAATATCGGAAGATCCGGTAAATGGCGGTTTAGTTGGCGAGCTTTTTAATACAGTGCTTACCGATCAATTTACCCGTTTACGAGATGGCGATCGCTTTTTCTATCTGAATCATTTAGAAGAGTTGCGGATTCTCTCGCCAGATTTAGAAACTACTACGCTTTCTGATATTATTGAGAATAATACCGACGGTAATTATGTTTTTTCTGAGAATGCTTTTATAGTTCCCGGCCTTACTGTTGAATCTCTCGATAGTGAAAAAGGTTCGCCACTGGAGTTTGTTGTCAGCTTGTCGGATGTGAGCAGCGCTACCGTGACAGTGGATTTTCAGACTATTGATGGTACCGCAACTGCTGGAGAAGATTATATTAAAAATAGCGGTACTCTGACATTTAATCCTGGGGAAACAACTAAAACAATTACCGTAGATCTGCTGAATAATTCGGTATTAAAGGATAACGAAACCGTATTGCTCAAACTCAGTAATGCCAGCAATGATAATATTGAAGAGAATTTGGCTGTTTCCAGACCAATTTTTCAACGTCAAATAGTTGGTAATTCCAGAAATAATCGTTTAAAGGGTAGCTTTAGAAATGATTTAATCGAAGGTTTGGGAGGTAAAGACAAAATCTTTGGTGGTTTTGGTAACGACTTCCTCGACGGCGGCGACGGAAACGATCGACTCAACGGTGATTTTAATTTTCGTAGAATTGCTGACTTACATACCAATAAAATATTCAAAGCTGGCAATATTGACTTAAACTCCTCTACCAAGTTGGGTAACAATGACATCAGCCGGAATCGTTTTAACAGGTTGAGTAGCAATGATACCCAACGTGGTGGAGATGGCGACGATACCCTCAATGGAGGCTTTGGAAACGATACCCAGCTTGGCGGCGACGGTAATGATATTCTTAATGGTGACTTTGATTTTGGCGATCGACGCAATCGCAACAGTGGATTAAATCTTTCAAGCTCAGTTAGGGGTGGGAATAAAAACCGATTTGGCTTTAGCTTCTTTAGTAGCGATGATATTCAATTTGGCGGCAATGGGAATGATACCCTTAATGGAGGCTTTGGTAACGATAACCTAACTGGTGTTGGTAATAATTTAGGAGTAGGTGAAATCGATCGTTTAAATGGTGGCGCAGGTTTTGATACTTTCAATTTGGGAGATGAAAATCACGTATTTTACCACGGTAAAGGAATCTTTGACTATGCATTGATTGAAGACTTCCGAGTTAGACAAGATACCATTGTGCTTAATGGGGAGAAATCTGATTATGTATTAGCAACGATTGAGGATGCTAATTTACCTCAAGGAACTGGTATATATTTCTCGCGAGATGACTCTAATAACTTAACTCCCTCAGTTGACGACTTGATAGCGGTGGTGACTCAAGAGATTTATAACTTCGATCGCGGATTTAGTTTTGTTTGATTCGTGAAAATCGTCTATAGATAATCTTCCACCCAGAATGTAGAGACGTAGCAATGCTACGTCTCTATACAATTTTGGGGAAAACGAATCCGTCATAATTAATGCTACGTCTCTATACAATTTTGGGGAAAACGAATCCGTCATAATTAATGCTACGTCTCTATACAATTTTGGGGA
>JBCBQE010000701.1:0-4044 GCA_039820385.1 Cyanobacteria bacterium J06635_10 | reverse complement strand
TTGAGAGGTTCCCTTTTCTCGGTTGGAATAATTTATTTACTAAATCAATATATATCTAGGTTTTCTAGATGTTTAACATATATTAATAGGACTCAGGTGCGCGTCACAAAACTCGGGTGATGCGTGTCACTATAAGTCTTATTATTAGGTTAAAAATTAGTCAGCGTACAAGCACCCGACAAAAAAATGTGCCAGTTGCATAAGTCGTAATTAACTATCTGTAGGGAGCATCCCAATTTTTTTAAAGCCCGCAGGCTGTAAGCCTGGGGCTAGGAAAACAAAGCCCGTCTTCACGGGCTAAGAATTCTTCTAGCCCGTGAAGACGGGCTTTGTAAATGTAGCTACACCCTTTGAGGGTGTCAGGTAAAATTTTTTTTTAAATTGCGATGCTCCCTATCTGTAATTGATGTAAATATTAAATATTAAATTGAGTGAGGGGTTAATAGTGACAGATTGGGTAAAAGGAATTACGGGAATAAAATTAAAGTCTATTAAAACTGGATTATTATTATTTCAATGTCAGTTTTTAGTTGGTAGTTTATTCAATAGTTTACCGGCTATGGCGGCAAAGGAACCTATTATTAGTGTGGTTCAAAGTCGCGAAAATGCTAATCAGTGGAACGGTATAACCGATCGCTTGGAAAAAGCTGAAGTTAATTACTGCGTTATTTCTTTAAGTAACGTTAGAAATACTGCTGATTGGGGAAGCCGCACAGTATTATTTTTGCCTAATGTTGAAAGATTAACTCCATCACAAGCAATTACCTTGGAAGAATGGGTAAGTAAAGGTGGGCGGGTGATTGCAAGTGGCCCCATGGGGAGTTTATCTGCACCGGGAGTACGTCGGTTAGTTAAAAATCTGTTGGGGGGTTATTGGGGATTTAGTTTAGATACACCACAGATTCTTAAGCCTTCTAAGAGTAAGTTACAACGATGGGCTAGGAGTAAAAAATTAATCGGAGAAGTGCGCGGTGGTGTTGTAGTTCCCAACTTCCCCAGCCAAGCTGCTGCTTTATGGGATAAGAAAAACGATTCTGTAGCAGTTTTAGCTACAGAGCGTTCTACTTTTTTTGGTTGGCGTTGGGGAGTTGATACCGCTGCAAATTCTAAGTTGGATAGTGCTTGGTTAAAAGCTGCTTTAAAAAGATATGCAAAGTCTCCGAATACTGTGAAAAGCGTTCCTGGTGGCGATTCTGACTGTTCTAAGTCGGGCCTTGCTAAAACTTCTACAAGTTCTACAATACAGCCAAATACTACTTCTAATTCCTTTAATATTAGAGCTGCTATTCCCGATAAACCCCTTCCAAATATTAATTTCAGACGTTCAGATCAAGTTTCTGATGAAGCAATTGATCGCTTACAAGATAAAGTACGTCTTGATGTTAAACCCAATTCCCGCAAACCAATTAGCCGCAGACAAGCAACAGCACTACAACAAGAGTTGCTACAATTAATTGGCCGAGTTGAAAGCGCCAATTTAGCCGCTGCCGCAATTAACTCTGGAATTTTTCAAACAGCAAAAGCCCAAACAGCAGAATTTGCATCCAGTCAACCCGCAGCATTCACTTTTGGTACTCAGCAAGCAGTATCGCGTGCCAAGGAAGTTGTCAAACTAATACCCCAATTAGTAGCCCAAAGAAGATATGCTGAAGCTCGCAAACAGTGGCTAACAGCAAAAGCCTCTTTATGGAATCAGTTTCCAGTAAACCAAAAGCTAGCTCAACCAGAAATTAGAGCGATTTGGCTCGATAGAGGAACTATTGTCAAAGCTAGAAACGAGCAAGGATTGGCGCAAGTTTTTGACAGATTGTCACAAGCGGGAATTAATACGGTTTTTTTTGAAACGGTTAATGCCGGTTATACAGTTTATCCCAGCAAAGTCGCACCACAGCAAAATCCTTTAACTCGTAATTGGGATCCTTTAAAATCCGCCGTGAAATTAGCCCACGCTCGAGGTATGGAATTACATGCTTGGGTATGGGTTTTTGCGGCTGGAAATCAACGACACAACCAGATTTTGGGTATAAATAAAAACTATCCTGGACCAGTACTTGCCGCTCATCCAGATTGGGCAGGTTACGATAGAAGGGGAAAAATGATCCCTCAAGGGCAGAATAAGCCATTTTTTGACCCCGCAAATCCTCAGTTACGGCAATATTTATTAAATAAGTATGAAGAAATAGTTACCCGTTACAACGTAGACGGTTTACATTTAGACTATATTCGCTATCCTTTCCAAGATCATCAACGCAATCGCAGCTACGGTTATGGTAAAGCAGGGCGATCGCAATTTAAACAACGCTATGGAATAGATCCACTCAAAATTTCGCCGCGTCAACGTAATATGTGGCAAAAATGGACTGCGTTTCGTACCCAACAAATTGATAGCTTTGTCGCTCAAGTTTCACAAAAAATGCGACAAAAGAAACCAGATTTAATTATGTCTGTGGCGGTATTTCCTTTACCAGAGCAAGAAAGGATTCAAAAATTACAACAAAATTGGGAAGTTTGGGCAAATCGGGGTGATATCGATTTAATTGTTCCCATGACTTATGCCTTAGATACCCCAGCTTTCAGCAGATTAGCACAGCCTTGGATTTTATCACGAAAATTAGGTTCTGCTTTATTAGTTCCCGGAATTCGTTTGTTAAATTTACCGAGTTTAGGAGCCTTCGATCAAGTACAATTAATTAGAGATTTACCTGTAGGTGGTTATGCATTATTCGCTGCAGAGAATTTGCAAAATCAGCAGCTACAACAAATTCTTAACACTACTCAAGGTAAAGCGAAAGGTGAACCTATTCCCTACCGTCAACCTTTCAAAACCGCTGCTTTACGTTACACTTCCCTACAAAAAGAATGGGAGTTTGTATTGCAAAACAAGCAGCTACAAATGTCTAGCAGTGAAGTTGAAGATTTTAACTCCCAAGCAGAAGTCTTGCAACAAGCTTTAAATCAGCTCAGCATATCTCCATCAACAGCTAATTTACAAACGACAAAAGCATCGCTAACTCGCTTTCAATCACAATTCAGAACATTAATGCGCCAGCACGCCTTGAATAACCCTTACCAAGTCAGAGTATGGGAAAATCGTCTCGCCATGATAGAACGATTAATCAAATTTGGCGAACGAGTCAAGAAGTGAACAGTTAACAGTGAGCAGTTAGGAGATGGGAGATGGGAGTTAATAGTTCAAATTTCTCTCCATCTCTCCTCTTCAAAGCTACTCGCCAAATTACTTGCTCTAAAAAAAGCACGAGCTAAGAGTTATTTTGCTCATCGGTATCAGTCTGGGATTCTTCGCTAGCAACAACTTCTGAAACTTCTTCAGGAGTTGCTTCCACTTTTACAGGAGGCTTGGCAGGTTTTGGAGGGCGTGCTAATGCAGGATTAACAGGGGGTTTGATTTCATCTCTTCCAGATGATTTTCTACCTCTACCTTTACCTTTGTCTCTACGATTATCATTATCTCTACGATTATCATTATCTCTACGATTATCATTATCTCTACGATTTTCTTTATCAGCACGATTTACTTTTACTGGAGGTGTAAAACTCTTTGGTTCAGAATTTCCTTCAGTATCCGCTTTTGCTTGACGCTCTGATTTTTTAATGGGACGTTCTACCATTGTTAATTTCTGTTAATTTATCTGTATGATATATGCTTTTGGCGATCGAGAAACCCTTGGAGGAGACATTTACAGGATTTGAGGTACTATAAGATAGAAGTTTCAACCGTTTGAAATGGGTGATTTATTTCCGCCGCATTGTACTAATCAGAATAACTAATACTAGAATGTAAAGAAAATATTCTATAGTATCTTTTGCTCTTAGTAAAGTACAAAACTCAAATTTTTCTTCAAGGTAAGAGTCTCTCCCAGAAGCAGAGGGAGAGGAAAAATAGAGGGATTAAAACTGTATTGTATTCAACTACGTTATGGCTTCGTCTATTCATTGTCGTTAAAATAATCCGGTAGAAATACCGTAACGTACCTTACTAACTACTGGCTTATTTTTTTCTCAATTGTCTCTTCTGTAGGGGCT
>JBCBQE010000700.1:0-4044 GCA_039820385.1 Cyanobacteria bacterium J06635_10 | reverse complement strand
TTTCTAAAGTGGCTTTGACGCTTAAACCCGAAGAATATTCGTTTTGAGTCAGCTTCCATAATTTTGCAGCTAAAAGGGTTTTGATTTTGGGCGCTAACCGATAAACTGCAACTTTTAAAGCTTCTCCCTCTTCTCCAACAGTATCGGGAATTAATTTACCTCCCAAAGTAAATAAACCATAGCTACTTGAAGACATGGCAATTAAATTATTTACTTCGGTGTCGGGAACTTCTGTTTCTGGTAGCTTACCAAATAAATAATCGGCAGCTTGTTCCCCTGCCATTACACTCCAAACCCTGTCAATGGAAGAAAAAGCACTCGTAGCGTCAACTCGCTCAATTCTTTCTAAACTCACATCATCAAGGGCGATTCTTAACTTAATATCATTGGGTAAAACTCGCACTCTTTCCCTGACAAGCTCTCCGACTTTGGGAGTTTTTTTACCATTTACTTGCTTGAATGTGGCTTTTGCCTTCAAACCATTAATACTACGCAACACTAGGGGAGCAGTTAAAGTCGATCCTGTAGGCTCCCCAAAGCTAAATTGGGAATTTTCTTCATAATATTCAAGCACTTGCACCGGCATTCCTCCCAACCACAAATGAAAGTTTTTACCGTCATCTTCTACATCCGTTACAACACCTTCTGCTCCGGGAATATCCTTGGAAAGAAAATTATAACTAGCTAATGCCGACGAAAGATTTTTCCTTTCAAGTAACACTGGTGTTTGGCTGCTACCCAAAGACAGCATAGAACTTTCGATGCGAGATAAACTTGTTTGAATCGTTCTAGCAACGGTTGTTTCCCAAAGATATTGTGTCAAAGCATAGGTAAATAACCCAGCACTAAAGTCAGAAAATATGATTTCTTTCGCCAAATCTTTTGGGTTGGAGCTAGAAGCAAGCAGCACGCTCAACTTATCGGGAGCAATGTTCTTCGTCAGTTGCTTTTGAAACTCGATTTCTTCGGCTAAAAACTGTCCTTGTAGAGGCGCTTTCCAAGAACGAATTGCCAATGCCGTCGGCTGCGATATGCTCGGCTTATAATAACTTGTATCTAGTATTGCTGTAGCACGCTCCGTAGCTAACGACTGCATCATCAGCAATAAGGTGTCTTCTAGTAAATAATTGGCAATTTTCTGTTCTTCTAGGCTACCATCAATGGGAATCAAAGTATTCTTCATCCCATCGAGTAAATTTTTGGTTTTAATCCGACTACCGTAACCGCTAAAGTGAAAAACTACCACGTCGCCAGGTTTTGCCTGCTTGACAAGATGCTCGACGAATGCATTCTCAATACCTTCTCTAGTCGCTTGCTTGTTTGTCAAAGACAGAATATCTGACGGTTGGAAGCCGAAACGATTAATTAAAAGTTCCCTTTGCAATTCCACATCCGTCAGACAACCCTTTAATGCGTTCATTTGCGGATATTGATTGATACCCACCAACAACGCCAACTTGCGCGGAGTCGTTCCCGCTAAAGCCTGTTGGAGGCGGTTACCCTTAGTCCACCATAGTGACTCGGTAACTCCCAATACCGCTAAAATAGAACCGATTCGTTGTAAAAAAATTCGCCGCTTCATAGGTTCACCCCTCAACCCTCAACTCATTAGCTATCAGATTAAAGGGCTGAAATCGATTATGTAAAGCTATAGCTTATACGGTTTTTCAAGCAAAATATCCATCAAGGCTTCTAAATAGCCTCAGTTAAGACTCGCATTGCACGTACTAATTCCGCTGCGACTTCTGGACGAGAAAATTCTGCTGGGGGTGATTCTCCCCGACGTAACATTTCCCGTACCTTAGTTCCGGAAAGGTGAATTCGTTCTTCTGGTTTGCTGGGACTAGTTTTTGAAGTCGCCATTTGCTTAGTGCGAGTGCAATAGAACGCATGTTCAAACTTCATCGGCATAATGCCCAATTCAGATGGCTCAAATTCATCAAAGATATGCTGTGCGTCGTAAGTACCATAGTAGTCACCTACGCCAGCATGATCCCGTCCGACAATAAAATGAGTACAGCCATAATTCTTGCGGACTAAGGCGTGGAATATTGCTTCACGAGGACCAGCATAACGCATTGCGGCCGGATTTATTGCTAAAATTACCCTATCATCCGGATAATAATTTTCGAGTAAAATTTCGTAACAATGCATCCGCACGTCTGCGGGAATGTCATCTGACTTTGTTGCCCCTACTAAGGGATGCAAAAATAAACCATCAACGGTTTCTAAAGCGCATTTCTGAATATATTCATGAGCGCGGTGGATGGGGTTGCGAGTTTGAAACCCAACAATTGTTTTCCAACCTTTGTCCCTAAACATTTGTCGAGATGCGGCTGGATCAATTTGATACTTAGGAAATTGCGGATGAGAATTACGTTCTAACAGCCACACATCACCAGCGATATTTACCGACCCTTGATTGTAAACTACCTTGACACCGGGATGTTTATCTTCCGAAGTGCGATAAACATTAATTGCTTCTTGTTCTTTATCGTAATGATATTTTTCTGTAAATTCTAGTACCCCAATAAATTCACCATTGGGATCGTCCAAGCGGATTAAATCCCCTTCCTTAAATGAACTAGCAACTTCTTCGGTTACTGAAAGTGTAATCGGGATCGACCAAACAACCCCATTAGCCAAACGCATTTCCGACACTACGCGGTTATAGTCTGACTGATTCATAAAACCAGTAAGGGGGCTAAAACCTCCGATAGCAATCATCTCTAAATCGGAAACAGCCCGTTTGTCAAGTTCGACTCGCGGTAATGTGTCAGCTTTTGAGATAAATTCTTGCTTTTGTTCGGGTGAAGCGATGCGATTTACCAAATTTCCGCCGTGTGCGGCAATGGCATCGAGATGATTACTCAACGTATCTCCTTCTTTACCTTAACTGCAACTTTTTTTTGCTATGTATAACTTACCAGTAAATGGGTATATATATCTAAGCGCTTTTGGGCAAATAGCGGAAGATGGGGAGATGGGGAGATGGGGAGATGGGGAGTGCATCATCTATTTTTTTGTGTATGGGGCATAAGGCGGATCATTTTTTTGACTTGAGAGCGAGATAAACCTAGTTCCCTGGCAATGGCAGCTTCTAGGTGGGGAATATGTGTAGTTGTTAATCTAATTTCAGATTGTGTATATGTTCTACTTAGTTTCTTGATTTTGACTACGGAAATGCCTTTTTGGGGATAAATGTTGACTTTAATTGATGCTATTCCATAATCATAAGCAGGAGATGTCTTTGGTTGAATAGCTTGTAACTCAATTTCACCCCCAGATGAACGTATCAAACTGTGCTCGGTTAACCATCCACCGACAAACCAAAAACTAAGCCCTAAGAGTGGTAACGGTAGCCAAAATTCTATTCCTAAAGATTTAAGAAATTGTAGCCATTGAGGAGAAAGGTTTCTTGAAGTCATAGGATTTTAGGTTTCAGATATTTACAGAAATTACGCAACTGGCACAAGCATAGGACAAAAATACTATTAAGTAGCGATAGCCCAAAGGGTGACGCTGAACCGCACTTCGGTAAGCGCAAAGCTGCGGCTAACGCGTATCGCAATCTGCCGCTTGCGTAAGTCCTGAGATACTTAAGCACAAAGTGTAAGTAGCGCTTAACTAAATATAATCTGGTAGCAAAGCTTAAAGTATGAAGATAAAGCAAAGGTAACATAAAACACTACTTACAGTTTTTTTCAACTTAACATGATTTTTAGTTGCTAATTAGACATTTTATATACGTTAAATTACTTATAAGATACTTTCGGGGAGGGTTGCTCCAACTTACTCCTTGAATTAAAGAAAAAGTGAGAGCATATAAGACTCTGATTTTCATACTTGCTCTGCGGTATGAGCATAATGTTTTCCCTTTGAAAGAGCTTCCGGGGCTGCGGCTTTTTCTCTATTGGCTTGTATTGAAAGTTATATACTTTTAAATTTAAAAGATAAATTTAAAAATCAAAATACAAAAAATCAAGAGATTTTAAACTTTTTTACAAAACGTGCTGATTGGTTAGCACACCATCATGAAAGCGG
>JBCBQE010000699.1:0-4050 GCA_039820385.1 Cyanobacteria bacterium J06635_10 | reverse complement strand
GGACAAGCTCCTAGTGATTATCCTGAATTTGCACAGTTTTTAGTAGAGGAAGGCATTGATTCGATTAGTTTGAATCCCGATTCGGTTTTGAAGACGATGTTAGAAGTGGCGGAGGTTGAGAAGGGAAGTGTTAGTGGTTAGTTGTTGGTGGTTGGTTGTTGGTTGTTGGTTGTTGGTGGTTAATGGTTGTTGGTTGTTGGTTGATCATTGATCATTGATAATTGATCATTGATCATTAACTCCAACCAAGCTTCGCTGCCAAAGATTGGGCAAGAGTAGATTTGCCTGCATGAGAAGAGCCGCCAATTAGAATCACTCGTGTTTCATTGATTTTCATAAATCGGTATTGTCCTGTGGGAAGATTTAAAGAGGAACTGTTCGCGAGTATTATTTCACAGTTGAATTAACACAAAGCTTTTTTGGCGTTGCTGCAATTTTACTATGAATTGCATTTATATACATTTTGTCAAAAACATGAAACCTGTGTAGAGACGTAACAGTGTTACGTCTGGTGCAATGTGAAATCATAATTTCATATTACGATTGTGCAACGCCGCTTTTTTCAAGGAGTAAATTTCCGAAAAGAGAAGTTTTGTGTATTTGCTCAAGTAGTTAGTAGGTTGGGTTAAACACCTAAAAGCAACTTGGATTGTAACGAAAATTTTGATTGTCGTTTCGTAACCCAACACATACAGCAGTGGTAAAACCGGGAAATCATGCTTCAGTTAAAGTCGCTCAGTGACTGGGTGTGAAGGCTTTAGGAATAACAAATCGGTATTACGGTGGTGTAGAACTTTTATTATTTAAATTAGCCGCGTGAGAAAATAAATTAAAAATGCGCTTCAATAATGTAGGGACGTAATGATTTCGGCGCTTATTAATTCAGTGATGACTCAAAAACAGTCTTTTTCTTGGTTTAAGATTGGCATGATAGCCGTATTTCTGCTGTCACTCGCCTTCAGATTTTGGGGATTGGGACGATTTAATACTCTAGTATTTGATGAGGTTTACTACGCTAAGTTTGCACATAATTATCTCACTCAAACTTCATTTTTTGACGGTCATCCACCATTAGGAAAATATATCATTGCTATTGGAATGTGGCTGAGTTCCTATTTTCCTTTTTGGCAAGATACGGTAAATACTCTTACAGGTGCGGTGCGCTCTCCTTGGAGTTATCGGTGGATAAATGCGTTGTTTGGTGCTTTTATTCCTCTGATTATTTCTGGAATCGCTTATCAATTAAGTTATCGTCGTAGTTTTGCTTTTTTGGCGGGTTTGTTTGCAGCTTGTGACGGTATATTTTTGGTAGAATCTCGTTACGCTTTAATTAATCAATATATAGTAATTTTTGGTTTATTGGGACAATGGTTGTTATTACTTGCTTTGGCGAATACTAAAAAGCAACGTAGGCTTTATTTAATACTTTCTGGAATTAGTTTCGGTGCTGCGATCGCTACAAAGTGGAATGGCTTATTCTTTTTAATCGGCGTATATTTAAACTGGATACTTGGTTGGTTGAAGCAACAGTTGACGGCGAAAGATACAGTAATAGATCGCACAAATACGATAGACAATAGTTCATATTATGTTTCCGCAGCGGAATTAAGACAACCTAGTGCAACATTAACTATATCAGAAAAAGCTACAACCAAACCTTTATTATTACCGCTACAAAAAATCGGTCAACTGAAGATTTTTACTGCTGCATTTTACTTAGGAATAATTCCACTTATAACATATAGCTTAATTTGGATACCTCACCTTCTACAAAATCCAAAATACGGATTAATAAAAGTACATACACAAATTTTCTCATTCCACGATCGTCTTGGTGGTAATAGTTCTGATATACATCCTTACTGTGCAGCATGGTATAAATGGCCGTTATTAACTCGTCCGATTGCTTATTTTTATCAAACAGCATCAAATCCTCAGGAAGTTGTACCAATTATAGGACCTCCTTCACCTGACAATGCAAGTAAAATCATATATGACGTTCATGCAATAGGCAATCCATTTTTATGGTGGTTTGGTTTTGCTGCAATTTTAGTTTTAATTGTTGCAGTTTTAATTAAACAAATAGTAATTCCTTCAATGAGACAAAAGCATTTATCGATCGATCGATCGTTTTCTGTTGATACTGGAATTGCTTTATATTTGGTCTTAAACTATGCAGCTAATTTACTACCTTGGGTAAAAGTTAATCGTTGTGTTTTTATCTATCATTATATGACTGCTGTAGTTTTCGCGTTTCTGGCGTTAGCTTGGTTGATAGATAAATGCTTGCGTAGCTCTCATATAGAATTTTCCACATTTGGATTTGTCGTTATTTCTCTAATTATTATTGCTTTTATTTTTTGGATGCCGATATATTTAGGTTTACCTCTTTCCCCTGATGCTTATAAATTGCGGATGTGGTTTAGTTCTTGGATTTAGTGAATTAGTTATCAATGATCAATTATCAATGATCAATTATCAATTATGGTCGAAGCAGGAGGCCCTTTTACCCCATCCAATTACTAACACCGTACAGACGGTGGGGTTTTAAACCCAAAGGTTTCGATAAATTGATTAAATATAATTCCGACTTTTCTTACTTTTCTTACTTAAATAAAAGGTACAAATTCAATATTTATTTAGGTAAATTGCATAATAGATTATCTATTAATGAATAATTTTCATAATTTTATTCAGGAATAATCAGATTTCAGTTTTTTAACTAAAAGAAGTATTTGTCTCATGAAAATTCCACCGAAGTTCTTGTCATTTGTTCTTGCATCAGTGTTATTTTTCACAACACTGATTCCATCTACAGCAATGGCTGATGAATCATCGATCTGCCAGAAATCTACTTCAACATCTAATGCAACTTATTGTGAGGAGCAACAGGTATTTATCCTCTCCTTTCTCTCCAACGCTGTTGTAGATATCGCCGATACTCAAGCCAATTTGCAAAATGATTTTACAGAATTCCTGACAAGTAGTATATCAAGCTAACACCCTAGATGCTGACTTTGCAACAAACTCAATGTATGTTGCCAAGAATCAAGAGAATAACGAGTATGTGGTGGCGATGGCAGGTACTAACCCCGTATCTGTGTATGATTGGTTTATAGAAGATTTTGATGTATCAGTTTCAAATCAAAAAGATTGGACATACAACCCAAAGGCAGTAGATGAATACAGTGCAAAAATCTCTGCGGGAACTGATAAGAGCTTAACCACATTACTATCAATGAAAGATCCAACATCAAATCAGGATCTAAAGACATTTCTGGAAGGAGAAATAGGTCAAAATCCCAGTAATGTAGAATTAATTTTCACAGGGCATAGTCTGGGAGGAGCATTATCTCCAGCATTAGCTTTGGCAATTAACGATCTAGAAGATGGTAAGTGGTCTGATATAATCTCAGTCTATCCTTCTGCTGGACCAACATCAGGTAATCAAGGCTTCTCTGAATATTACGATAAGACTCTAGGCAATCAAACCACACGAATCTGGAACAAAATTGATGTTGTTCCCTATGCTTGGGATGAAAAGTTGATTGCTGAGGTTTCCACTCTCTATCCTGAATTCAACATCATAACAAACGTTACAAAGGAAAATACTAATGCTCCTGGAATTTTTGTATGTACTTTGATTGGCTTGGCGGAGAAAAACGCAGAAAATGGCGGATATACACAAATTAGACCTGATGTGAAAGGTTTACCAGGCAAATATGAGCCGAATCCGAGTCTAAAATCTTCTACAGATAACGATTCGGTTTCAGAGTCAATATCAATATCTTCGGTAGATGAGATTGATGGGGTATCTTTTTCAACTCTGAAGTCCCTATTAGGAGACATCAAAGAAATTATCGAATTACCCCAACAGGGATGTCCAAATGTTAGCGAAGGTAGGTTCACAGCCGAGATTACAGATTAAAAAAAAGAAGCGACTAATCTGAAAAATTTCATGGACGAAGTAGCCTATCAGCACATAAATGAATACAGTAATCTATTGGGGGTAGAGGACATATCTAGCCACTTAGTTAGACATAATTATGT
>JBCBQE010000698.1:0-4061 GCA_039820385.1 Cyanobacteria bacterium J06635_10 | reverse complement strand
ATACTTCTTATTAACTAGATTTCTTAATTTATAGGTCTCAAGCACAGTGGTCAGCTAAACTAAGATTTCTTCGTCAAGTTGAAAAAGATGTATCTTCTCTAATCTGAAGTCTTAACCATGGATTGTTAGTTCAGTCGAGCACTAGTAAATGTTTAATACTAAAAGTGTAATAAAACTGCTTGGGTCTATTGATTAAAAATTATTGAAACTTATTTCCTTTAGCCTTTTTTACTCTAACGAGAATTATTTCCTTTAGCAACAGAATGTATATTAGCATTTCTTATAAAATTTATTTTTGACCCCCGTTTTTAATGATGTTAATTTTTGTCTAGAATATAGATATTTCGGGCAATTTATCTGATTCACTTCCTTATAAGCACATTTACTCCCAAATTGAAGTTAATCCTATGTAAATAAATATCAACCAAGCTTAAATCCTTTCCCCTAAGGGCTTCCGGACTTGAAAATTTGCAGCAGGTGACAGACGCAACGAGAAATTATACTTAAATAATCGTTAATGAAAATTCTGATTTTTAAGGGCAGCCAGTTGCAGCGATAATTTTCGCAATTACTTCACAAACTCGAAATTTGAATCCCAGCAAATAGCCTCAACTTTACGGACCAAAAATATCTGTAACCCTTTCTACTAAAATTATAGCATAATTAATGATATTATTTCTCACTAACTTTTTCTAATTTGAATTTCAAATCCTAAATTGACATGACCCTTTTTCTCAAAGAATCAGCAGATTGTAATCACTTACTACCTTCAAATTTACCTGAGAATCAAAGCCATTTTCAACCAAAGACTTACGAATTTCAACTGCACGATCCCAAGGGAATCAGTCATGGCTATCGAAATTGGTTTCACCTGCGTCCGGGAATCTCTCTTTTGGTAGAAGATTATAAATTGCAAGAAAACTTAGTTGTTGAAACTTCCCCAACTCAAGCTTGTACTTCTTTAGAATTAGGCTTCAGTATTTTTGGTCATAGTTGTAATACAAATATTCACTCAGGAAAAAATTTTATATGGCTTGATTTTGATACAGATACGGATGAAATTAATACGAGAGAGTGGCAAGCACAAGAAAGAATCTTAAAACTAGATATTCATATCGAATATTCGTTATTTGAAAGTTTGGTATCGTCTCATTTAGATAAATTACCTGACAATTTTCAAGATATTTTTGACAAAACAAATATCGAACCAAATTACTTTCAAGTTGGTAGGACAACACCGCAAATGCAAACGATCTTGCAACAAATCTTAAATTGTCCCTATCAAGCTTTAACAAGACAGCTTTATTTGGAAGGCAAAGTATTAGAATTGATGGCGCTACGTTTGGACGATTTGCAAGATGCTAAGTCGTTCAACTCAAGTAAAAATCTCAAGCCAGAGCAAATCGATAGTATTTATCAGGCTAGAGATATTCTCATTAGTCGCTTTACTAATCCACCATCATTATTAACACTAGCACGACTAGTAAATCTTAATGATTGCACTCTCAAAAAAGGCTTTCAGCAAGTATTTGGTACAACTGTATTTGGTTATCTACATGATTATCGCATGGAACGAGCCAAAGAATTACTTTTAGAGGCAAATGCGGTGAGTCAAGTTGCACGAACTGTTGGATATGCTAGCCGTAGCGCTTTTGTGAGGGCTTTTAGCAAAAAATTTGGTGCTAATCCTAGCGTTTATTCCCGAAAAAATTCCGTTTAGGGAACGATTAAATTCCGTTTAGAGAACATACTGGACTTCAGTTTTTTTTTAAATTACCATAACATTACTAATAATGGTTACTAATAAGACCGTAGTTTCCAGTCCAAAAAAGTTGTTTGAGCATCAATCGTCGGGTGGCTTCGGTTACGGGCAATTATTATTATTTGATGTGGGGAGATAAATGAAGTTAGATAAATTGTTTCAAAGCCTGCTGCTGACAAGTGCGATTGTTTTTCTAATTGGTACCCCTGCTAAAAGTGAGGAATATCAAGTTGGTAGAATTAGTAAATCTGGAATAAGTTCTCGAAGACGCCGAAATTTTCAATTGCAAAGAGCAAGTTCGGAGCAAAGAATAAAGTTGGATGAAGCAGGTCAAAATATTCTCCAACTCAGCGAAATCGAACTTCCTGCAACTAATGCTCAAATGCTAGTACAAACTCCAACACCTTCTCACCCCCCTATTTCCCCCCTTATTAAGGGGGGATTAAAGGGGAGTACTGTACCCATTACTGGAGTTAAGACCAATTCAACAGATAAAGGTTTAGAAATAATCTTACAAACACCTCAAGCAAGACAGTTACAAGTAGTAAATCGCAGTAGTGGTAATGATTTTATTGCCGATATCCCTAATGCTCAACTTCAACAAGCGTCAGGAGATGCATTTAAATTTACTTCGGAGAAACCAACCGAGGGAATTACTGAAATTACAGTAACTAATTTGAATGCAAATACCGTCAGGATTGCAGTCAAGGGTGAGACAGCATTACCCAAAGTTGAATTATTCGACAGTGGAGAAGGTTTGATTTTTGGGTTAGCACCTGCTGCTTCTACTGCACAAAACTCTCAAGGGGAGGGACAGAGGGACGGATCACCTGCTCCAAGTGAAACTCCATCAGAAAAACCAGCACAACCAACAGCAGATACTGATGAAGTGATTGAATTGATAGTGAGTGCGTCACGTACTGAAGAAGATGTCCAAAATGTACCGCGTTCGGTGACGGTAATAACTCGCGAACAAATTGAGGAGCAAAGTACTGTTAATCGCGATCTAACATCGATACTTGCTAATACGGTTCCTGGCTTGGGCCCAAGTGCTGAATCACAACAAAGTGTTAATCAGACTTTGCGAGGAAGACCACCTTTAGTATTGATAGATGGGGTACCAATTAACTCGAATATCGATAATGATTCCTCAATTGCAAGGTTACGTCGGATTGATACTGCGGCAATTGAGCGCATAGAAATAATTAGGGGACCAAGTGCGACTTATGGTGATGGAGCCGCAGGTGGAGTAATTAACATTATTACCCGCAAGGGTGACCAAGACAGGGTTGTGTCAGAAGCTGAAATTGGAGTACGTTCCGTTGGCAACTTCAAATCTGGTAGTTTTGGCAACTTTATTAACTACGGGATTTCTGGTAAGCAAGGAGATGTCGATTTTGTAGCTTCTTTCACCCGCGATAGTTATGGAACACCATTTGATGCAGAAGGCGATCGCATTCCTTTTATTGCTGACTCGGAAGCAGATAGTGCTTCTATCAACGTTTTTGGTAAGCTGGGTGTTGACCTAGGTTCGCAACAGCGATTGCAAATTACAGCAAACCATTTTAATGATTCTCAAAGTCAAGAGGGACAGTTAGACCAGACTTTAGGAGAAATACCAGGTATCCAAAAAGCACGGCTTATAGGTGAACCAATTGATTTTATTGATTCTTCCGATCCCTTCAACCGAGGAACTGTGATTAGTTTCGACTATACTCACAACGATATTCTCAACAGTTCGCTCAAAGCGCAAGCTTATTACCGTCAAACAAAAACAGCTTCTAATCTTTTCGATAACCGTGTGTTTCGTCCCAACGATCCTTTAGATATTGGTCGTTCGGTGGTGAGTGCAGAAAGATTCGGTGGACGTTTACAGTTGGATACATCTTTATCTAATAACGTCAGCGTGCTGTGGGGTGCAGATTATTCTAATGAAGAGAGCGAAGGTAATTTTGATGTATTTGATGTTGATGAATTTGACAGCAGTGGTGGTAGAAGAGCAAGAAAAATTGGCGAAGCAATTCGTATTGCACCTTTCGATATCGAAAACTTAGGTTTATTCTCTCAGTTAAAGTGGGATGCAAGCGAGCGTTTATCTCTTAGTGGTGGAGTCCGTTACGAAAATTTCAACGTATCGGTAATCGATAATTGGGTGGATGGAAGAACTGGAACATCTGCTCAAGGTGGGGAGAAAACTTTAGATGATGTAGTATTTAATGCTGGTGTAGTTTATAGAGCCACCCCAGAAGTAAGTGTATTTGCTAACTTTGCTCAAGGATTTTCACTACCTAATATTTCG
>JBCBQE010000697.1:0-4062 GCA_039820385.1 Cyanobacteria bacterium J06635_10 | reverse complement strand
AGCCACGCAGGCTTTCCAACCTAATTACATCATGCACTCAAATTAAAGATGAAATATAAGGGCAAACCCATTAGTTTACGCAATAATTTCTCTGTTAACTTAAAATTACCTGACTCTATTGCTGCTTTGCTTGTAATTTCTAGTGGTTTGACAATGCTACTACCACAAGAAGTTGATGCGAGTGCTATAAAGCAAAATACTGCTCAAACTCTTATCGCCCAAAATCCCGCAACAAGCAGCATAATTTACGTAAATCCACAGAGTGGTATAGATGCAGATGGGGCTGGTACTACCGAAGCCGCAGCCTATAAAACCGTTACTTTCGCCCTCCAACAAGCACAACCGGGTACAATTATTCAACTGGCACCCGGTACCTACAGCAGCGAAACAGGAGAACAATTTCCACTAACAATCCCACAAGGAGTAACCCTACGTGGAGATGAAGCGAGTAAAGGGCAAGCTACATTAATTACTGGAAGTGGTAAATATACCAGCCGTACTTTTGCCGCTCAGAATATTACTATTCTTGCTCGAGATAATTCTGTTATTACTGGCGTTACCGTTACAAACAAAGAAAGACGCGGTACTGGTATATGGGTAGAATCAACCAATCCCAAAATTACAAATAGTACTTTTACTAACAACAACCGAGATGGCGTTTTTATTACTGGTACGGGTAATCCCACAATCGCCGGTAATATTTTTATTCAAAATTCCGGTAATGGCGTTTCTGTAGCAAAATTAGCGAAAGGAGAGATTCGCGGTAACTTATTTCAAGATACCGGATTTGGTTTAGCTATTGGTGGAAGTTCTACACCTTTAGTAGTTGAAAACCAAATCTTACAAAACGTAGACGGACTTTTTATCTCCAATTCAGCACAGCCGATATTGCGTAAAAACGTAATTCAAAACAATACACGGGATGGTATTGTGGCAATTTCTCAAGCTCAACCCAATTTGGGTACGGCTGAAGAAGCTGGTGGTAATTTAATTCGTAATAACAAGCGTTATGACGTAAATAATGCCACTCGAAGTCCGATTATGGCTATTGGTAACGATATCGACGAAAGCAAAATTCAAGGGCAAGTCGAATTCGTCGCCGCTAATGTAAATCCACTTCCTGGTGGGGCTACAGCCTTCAAAGATGTAGCGCCAAATTACTGGGCAAAAAGCTATATCGAAGCTTTAGCTTCTAAAGGTGTGATTGCTGGTTTCCCCGATGGTACTTTCAAGCCTAACCAACCCGTAACTCGCGCTCAATTCGCTGCTATTATCAATAAAGCTTTTTCTCCTCAAGCCACTCGCCAAGCCAAAACTTTCAGCGATATCCGCACCAATTTTTGGGCTTATAGTGCAATTCAAACGGCTACAAGAGGTGGTTTTCTAGCTGGTTATCCTAACAATACTTTTAAACCTCAGCAGCAAATTCCTAGAGTACAGGTAATAGTAGCTTTAGCTAACGGTTTAGCTCTAACTACAAACAATCAAAATGTTCTTTCAGTTTACAGCGATGCTTCCCAAATTCCTAATTGGGCAGAAGCGCCTGTTGCCGCTGCAACCGCAAAACAGCTTGTAGTCAATTACCCAACTGCTGCACAATTAAGTCCCAATCGCCAAGCAACCAGAGCAGAAGTTGCTGCTTCTGTTTATCAAGCCTTAGTTAACGCTGGTCAAGCTCAAGCTATTCCTTCACCCTATATAGTAAGGGTTCCGTAATCAAAATTCAAAGCGCCAAGACTAATTTTAATAGTCTGGCGCTTCGTTTTTATCACTCTTATAAAATTTGGGGTTTTTAAATTAGTTCACCCCTTATTAATAGAGCGGATATACGATCAAGGTCTTTATATAAGCTGACCTTGTTTTAACAATATTTAGTTTGCCAGAAATTTGCAGTTTTTTTTATTTCTTAATATTTTCTTTATATTTCATCTCGTAATGTGTTTTTTGATTAATTAATGTTAAATTTAGTGAATTGTTTCAGCAAAAATAGCAACTAAGGTGTTTTTCTGCTCTCTTCCCAGCGCCATAGAAAAACCATTAAAGCTACTACCCCTACTTGAAGTGCCAAAGATGGAAAACCAACCTCAAGAGAAGTTTTATGGGCTAGTAGCTGTAAAGCAAAGATAAATGCCCCCATTAAGCCAGAAGCACCAAAAGCCAGATAAACAAACTTTCGTAATCCCCGATAAGGAGATGCTGCTTCATCTTTGAGACGAGCGTATTGTTCCCGATTCAGTTGCCGCCCCTTATAAGTGCTATTTTTAGAATTTGGTTGTACCATGAAGTTCTTAATGATATAATTGAGCATTGTTTATGCCGACGTGGCTCAGTGGTAGAGCAATTGATTCGTAATCAATAGGTCGCGGGTTCAAATCCCGCCGTCGGCTTTAGTAGGTTAAATGTGGCTCTTGAGTTGTGAGGCAGGCTAAATTATCCAAAAAAAATCATTGAAACACTTATTGTGTAAAAACTTTAAGCCTTTTAACACAGCATTATTTGCTCATACAGTCAATATGCCCTACTGCTGACAGCCTTTATAACTACTGTGCACGTTAGCATACCGAGTACTGAAGAACCATATTTTTTGCATTCATTTAATAGTTTACTTGTTTGAGGATTATACGATTGCGGCCCTCTTGTTTAGCTTGGTAAAGTGCTTTATCTGCTGCCAAAATTAAATCGCTTGGGGAAGATTCAAAATTGGGAATAGTTGTTGCTACTCCCAGACTTAAAGTTACATAATTACTAACCCCAGATTCAGAGTGTTCAACTTGCAATTCTCTAACTCCCGATTGCATTAAAGCTGCAACATGAACAGCCCCTGGGGCATGGGTTTTTGGCATAATTACAGCAAATTCTTCGCCACCATAACGTGCGACTAAATCCTGATTTTTTTGTGCTGCACTATTTAAAACAGCACCCACCTTCTGTAAGCAAAGATCTCCAGCTGGATGCCCGTATTTGTCATTAAAACGTTTAAAAAAGTCTATATCACACAAAATTAATGACAAAGGGTTGCCCTCGCCAGCTAGATCCATCCATTGATTATTTAGATATTCATCAAACCGACGACGATTAGCCAATCCAGTCAAACCATCCATGTTAGCCAATTGCTGTAAAGCTTGGTTCGCTGCTTCTAACTGTTTATATAATTGCGCTTGTTGCAATAGCCGTCGTACCCGTTGGCGTAACACTGGCCAATGAATAGGTTTAGTAACGTAATCGCTAGCCCCCGAAGCAAAAGCACGGTTTACCGATTCTGGATCGTCTAAACCCGTAATCATCAGTATTGGAGTACGTTCCCATAGTCTTGAGATTATGCTGGTGCTTGCATAAGATTCACTATCAAAGTTTGCTAAGGCTGAAACCAAATTATTTTTAGCAATCTGCATTAGTTCATGACAGCATTTAAATCCGTCCATCACCGGCATTAATGCATCTAGTAAAACCAAATCCGGTTTTAGAGCAATATACGCATCTAAACATTTCTGACCATTAGTAGCATCAATGACACGATATCCTTCGTGTTCCATATATTCACATAGAAGAGTTCGTATGGCTTTATCGTCGTCAGCCACTAAAATTAATGGAGGTTTATTAGAAATAGAAGTTTGGCTTGTACCTGACATGAGTTGCGTTTCACAGAATACTAAAGTGGTAAAGCTAAAAGTAAATCCCGCAAGAGTACAAGAGGATTGGATAGCTATGCTTGGAATACTTCCAGAGTTTTAGCAGCATTTTTTAATTGGCTTGTTGCCTTCTACTGCCTTTGGAAAACCTTTAAGGGGCCCCGAGATGGAACCTTAAATCTAGAGGCAGGCTTTTAAAGCAATTAGCCCATAGGGTATTGAGTGTTTTTATATATCATTATGTTGCGGAAAAAGCAGATGCTGCGGATCGCTTGTTAATTAATGATAAAAAGTATAAATAAACACTTATATTCAAAACGATCGAGAGGTGAAGTAACTTATATTTTTCATTATTAATGTCATGTACTTTTCAATAACTGTCATTGCGATGGTGAGGAAGAAATTCGTTTCACAAGTTTACCCTATGTGTAAG